>JAYTQP010000236.1:0-1835 GCA_043746675.1 Rhodospirillales bacterium
ACCGCCGCCAGCGCCGCGTCCGCTTTTTCCCCCTCCGGCCCCCCGGCCTGCGCCATATCCGCCCGCCCGCCGCCGCCTTTCCCCCCCACCGCTTCGCTGGCCGCCCGCACCAGTGCCACCGCGCTATAGCGGCCAACCAGATCCGGGCTGACCGCCACCACAACGCTGGCCTTGCCCTCGGCGGTGCTGACCAAAGCGGCGATGCCGCTGCCGAGCGATTGCAGGATCGCCTCGGCGAGGCCCTTCAGCTCGCGCGCGGAAACCTCGCCAAGGTTGCGGCCGGCAAATTTTATCCCGCCGATCTCCTCGATCGCGGCCGCCGCCCCGCCGGTGGCAAGTTGTTTTTGCAACGCGCTCACCTGGCGTTCCAGCGTGCGCCGGTCTTCCAGCAAAGCGCCGACGCGCTCTGCCAGTTCGCCCGGCGCCGCGCGCAGCATGCCGGCGATTTCCAGCAGCCTGCGGTCATTTTCGGCGATCACCCCAAGTGCGGCCTCGCCCACCACCGCCTCGATCCGACGCACCCCGGCGGAAACCGCGCTTTCCCCGACGATGCGAAACAGGCCGATATCGCCGGTGCGGCGAACATGGGTGCCGCCGCAGAGTTCGATCGACCAGGCCTTGCGGTCAGAATCGCCCCCCTGCTTGGTATTGGTTCCCATCGCCACCACCCGCACCTCGTCGCCGTATTTTTCCCCGAACAGCGCCATCGCACCTTCCGCCACCGCCGCCTCCGGCGTCATCAGCCGGGTGGTCACGGCAGAATTTTCGCGAATGCGCGCATTCACCTCAGCCTCGACCCAGGCCAGCTCGTCGCGGCCGATCGGTGTCGGTTGCGAAACATCGAAGCGCAGCCGATCCGGCGCGTTCAGGCTGCCTTTTTGCTGCACATGCAGCCCAAGCCGGCGGCGCAGCGCTTCATGCAGCAGATGGGTCGCCGAATGATGCGCGCGGATCGCGGTGCGGCGGGCATGATCCACCACCGCCACGACCGGCTTGCCCAGTTCAGCCACGCCTTCTTCAACCCGCCCGAGATGAACATAGAGCGCACCGAGCTTTTTCTGGGTATCGCCAACCCGGATGCGAAAGCCCGGCCCCTTGATTATGCCGTGGTCGCCAACCTGGCCACCCGATTCCGCGTAGAACGGCGTCTGGTTCAGCAGAACTGCCACCTCCGCCCCCGCCTCCGCCCGGGCGCCGGGATGGCCGTCAACCACCAGGGCGGTTATTTCGGCCTCGGCGGTTTCGGTGTCGTAGCCGAGAAACTCGCTACCGCCCAGTTTCTCGCGAAGTTCGAACCAAACCGTTTCGGTGGCGGCATCCCCGGTGCCGGCCCAGGCGGCGCGGGCGCGCCGGCGCTGCTCGGCCATCGCGATATCGAAACCTTCAATGTCCACCGCCCTGCCCTGTTCGCGCAGCGCATCCTGGGTCAGATCGAGCGGGAAGCCGAACGTGTCATAAAGCTTGAACGCCACCGCGCCCGCCAGCGCCGCGCCGTCGCCCAGTCCGGCGGTTTCCTCGGCAAGCAGCCCAAGCCCGCGATCGAGCATGGTTTTGAAACGGTTCTCCTCCAGCTTCAAAGTCTCGCCAACCAGCCCCTCGGCCCGGACGATTTCGGGGTAGGCCGCCCCCATCTGGCGGATCAAGGTCGGCACCAGCCGATACAAGATCGGATCGCGCGCCCCCATCATGTGGGCATGGCGCATCGCCCGGCGCATGATCCGCCGCAGCACGTAGCCACGGCCCTCGTTGGATGGCAGCACCCCGTCCGCCATCAGAAACGTCGCCGCCCGCAGATGATCGGCGATCACCCGGTGGCTGGTCCGATGCGCCCCGTC
>JAYTQP010000237.1:0-9169 GCA_043746675.1 Rhodospirillales bacterium
TGGCGGCCTGCCAACGCCGGGCCCGCAACGCGGCCTGATTTCTGTCCAACGCACAAACAGGGGGTGCCGAGTGAAAGTTTTTTGTAAGCAGTTCGCGCTACCTTGGCGCTCCGACATTTCGGTCGGTTCGACGTCCATTGCTTTGTTAATTCAATATTTTTCTCCACAATTTGTGAAGAATTGTTTGGCCCCCGCCGATTTCAATAAAAGGATTTTAAGCCGTGTTTGATGCGCTCCCGCCGCCGCTCAACAGCGTTGTCCCATTCCTTATCGTCCTCGGGGTTCTGGTGTTCATCCATGAACTCGGCCACTATCTCGCAGCCCGCTGGCGCGGCGTGCACGTCGAAGCCTTCTCCATCGGCTTCGGCCGCGCGATCGCCAGTTGGACCGACAAGCGCGGCACGGTATGGAAACTATCCTGGCTGCCGCTCGGCGGCTATGTGAAGCTGCACGGCCAGGAACAGCCGGAAGACGTGGATGAAACGGTGCGCGCCGCCTGGCTGCCGGGCCGCACGTTCCACGAAAAATCGGTGCTGTCGCGCGCCATCGTCATCGCCGCCGGCCCGATCGCCAATTTCCTGCTCGCCATCGTGCTGTTCACTGGCCTGTTCGCCACCATCGGCCGTCCGGTCGCCACCGCCGAACTCGGCGAGATCGTCGCCGGCTCGGCCGCCGACCGCGCCGGCCTGCAGAAGGGCGACGTCGTTGCCGCGATCGACGGCACCGCGATCACCCGGTTCGAGCAGTTGCGCGCCATCGTTAGCACCCATGCCGGCAAGCCGCTCAGCCTGCATGTCATGCGCGGGCAAACCGCGCTCGACCTCGCCGTCACCCCCACGACGCATGATGTCGGCGGCGTGCCGACCGGCCTGCTCGGGGTGCGCGCCGGCGCCAGCATATTCGAGCCGGTTTCCGCCCCGGCGGCGCTCTGGGCCGGGGTTGCGCAAACCTGGGATTTCACCGCCCAGACCTTCGATGGCATCTGGAGCATGATCACCCGGAAGGCCAGCATCGACGATCTCGGCGGCCCGGTGCGGATCGCCCAGATGTCGGGCCAGGTCGCCGCAATGGGATTGCCCAGTCTCGTCACCTTCATCGCCATGCTGTCGGTCAATCTCGGGCTGTTCAATCTGTTCCCCATCCCGGTGCTCGATGGCGGGCATCTGGTGTTCTATTTGTTGGAGGCGCTGCGCGGCCGGCCACTGCCGCCACGGGCGCAGGAATACGGCTATCGCGCCGGTTTTGCGCTGCTGCTCGGGTTGTTTGTGTTCGCCACCTGGAACGACCTCGGCCATATCGGGCTGTTCCGCTGGCTGGCCGGCCTGATCGGCTGACCGATTGCCGCCGGTTCTGCCCACCCCGGCCATTGCCGGGGTGGCGCACGGCGCGGCTGGCGGCTATACGGATCGGCCACCGCATGTTTTGACGCGGCGCAGAGTTGGGAGAGTTTCGGTTTGATTGGCACTCGAGTGGCGCATTTCGCGGCGGCGTTGCTGCTGATCCTGGTCGCGGGGGGCGCGGCCGAACGCGTCGCGGTCGCGCAAACCGCCGGTTCGACCGTTGCGGCCGGCGGCACCATTGCCGCCATCCAGGTGCAGGGCAGCCGGCGCATCGAGCCGTCCACGATCCGCTCCTACATGCTGGTGCAGCCCGGCGATCCGTTCGATCCGGATAAGCTGGATCGCAGCCTCAAAAGCATATACGCCACCGGCCTGTTCGCCGATGTCAGCCTGCACCGCGAGGGCAGCACGCTGATCGTCAAGGTGGTGGAAAACAAGATCGTCAATCGCATCGCCTTCGAGGGCAATCACAAGCTGACCGACGAAATTCTGCGCCCCGAATTGCAGTTGCGGCCGCGCGCGGTGTTCACCGCCGCCCTCGCCCAGGCCGATCGGCAGCGCATTCTCGATCTTTACGCCACGAAGGCGCGGTTCGCCACCAAGGTGGTGCCGAAAATTATCGATGTTGGCCAGGATCGGGTCGATGTGGTGTTCGAAATCGACGACGGCGACAATACGTTGGTCAGCCGGATCGCCTTCGTCGGCAACAAGGCCTATAGTGAAGGCAGCCTGCGCGACGTTATCACCAGCCGCGAACAGGCCTGGTGGCGGCTGCTGTCTACCTCCGACCAGTATGACCCGGACCGGGTAAATTACGATCGCGAGCTGCTGCGCCGCTTTTATCTTCGCAAAGGCTATGCCGATTTCGAGGTGCTGAGCGCCAACGCCGAACTGGCCCCGGACCGATCAGCGTTTTTCGTCACCTTCGCGCTGAATGAAGGCGCCCGCTACAGCATCGGCAAGATCGGCGTCACCTCGAACCTGAAGGGCGTCGATGCGGATTCGCTGAGCGGCCAGCTCAGCCTTGCTGCGGGCGACTGGTACGACGGCGATGCGGTCGAGCGGATGACGCAGGGTCTGACCAGTGAAATCCAGAGCCGCGGCGTCGCCTTCGTGCAGGTGCGCCCGCAGGTCCGCCGCGATGCCGAAAAACATACCATCGATCTTAATTTCGAGGTGACCGAAGGACCCCGGGTGTTCATCGACCGGATCGACATCGTTGGCAACGTGCGCACCCGCGACAGCGTCATCCGCCGCGAATTCCGGGTTGCCGAGGGCGATCCCTCGAACGCCGCGCTGCTGCGGCGCTCCAAGCAGCGGCTGACCGATCTGGACTTTTTCGCCAGCACCAGCGTTACCCCGGTACCGGGCAGTGCGCCGGATCGTGCCACCATCCGCACTGTGGTTGAGGAGAAATCGACCGGCGAGCTTACCTTCGGCGGCGGCTACTCCACCGATATCGGCCCGCTGCTGACCGCCGGCATCCGCGAGCGCAACCTGATCGGCACCGGCATCGATGCCGGCATCAACACCGTGCTGGCGCAGAAGCAGACCCAGATCAACCTGTCGGCCACCGATCCGTATTTCCTGGGCCGGAACCTGCTGGCAGGATTCGACCTGTTCCGTACACAGAACAACTTCCAGTCGGTCGCACAGTATAATGAACGCCGGCTCGGCGGATCGTTGCGGTTAGGGTATGAATTTACCGAACATCTGCGCCAGCTCTGGCAATATTCCCTGCAAGATCGCAGCATCTACGGGGTGGCCAAGACTGCGTCGCAATATGTGCAGGATGCCTCCGGCGCCAGCCTGCTGTCGCAGATCGGCCAAACCCTCACGCTCGATTACCGCGACAGCAAAATCGATCCGCGCAGCGGCTTCGTGGTGCGGCTCGGCACGGATTTCGCCGGCGTCGGCGGCAACACCCATTACGCCCGCGCCAAGCTGGATGGCGCTTATTACGTTCCGCTCGAACGCTATTTCGGCGACAGCGATTACGTGATCGCGCTGCAGGCCGGCGTGGGCTACCTCGCCAGGTTGCAGGGCCAGAAGGAACGCATCATCGACCGCTTCTTCCTTGGCGGCGATAATATGCGCGGCTTCACGGTCGGCGGCGTCGGTCCGCACGACATCGCCACCGGCGACAGCCTCGGCGGCCGCGTGCTGTGGACGCAGACCACCGAGTTCCGCTTTCCGCTGCCGATCTCCAAGGACCTCGGGGTCACCGGGCGGGTGTTCGTCGATGTCGGTTCGCTGTCCCAGGCCGGGGGCGTGCTGCGTAACGGCTCCAACATCCGCGTGTTCGAGGATGCCGGGCCGCGCATGGCGGTCGGCACCGGCATATCCTGGAAAACCCCTTTCGGGTTGCTCAACCTCGATTTCGGCTTTCCCATCATCAAAAAGAAATACGACCAGACACAACAGTTCCGTTTCGGATTTGGCACGAGGTTTTAGTGAAATCGTTCTCGTCTCGCGCGTCTCGCGCACCGCTTCGCCGCCTACTTTTGGGCGCGGTCGCTATTTGTTTCGCCTCAGGCCCCGGCTGGTTCGCCGGCCCGGCGCAAGCCCAGGGCTACTTTATCCCCGGCCAGCCTCCGGCCGGGCGGGCGGCACCGCACCCGGCGGCCCGCCCGCAGGCTGTGCAGACGCCGCCGATCGGGATCCCCGATCAGCAGGCCGAACCGCCAATCCAGGTGCCGATGCCGCCAGTGCCAGACCTGCCGCCGCTGCCGAAAGGCCCAAGCCCGCCGGCTGCCGTGATCGGCGTGATCGCGGTGCCGGACGTGATGCGCGTCTCGCTCGCCGCCCAGCAGGTCGATCGCATCATCGGCGAACGCCGCGCCAAGCTGAATGCCGACGCACAGGCCGAACAGAATGTCTGGCGCAGCATGCAGCAGGCACTGGCGAACGATCGCGCCAAATTGTCGCCCGAGCAGATGCGCGCGCGTGAGAAGGCATTGCAGGACCGCATCACCAACGCCACCAAAACCCTGCGATCTCGTGATCGGATCATCCAGGAAGCGACCCAGGTGGCGATCAACGCGATCAACGCCAACCTCCTCGCGGTAATCCGCCAGGTTGCCGAAAGCCGCAACATCAACCTGGTGATGCCGCGCCAGGGTACCATCCTCAACACGCCCGAGTTCGATCTGACCGAACAGGTGGTCGCGGTCTTCAACAAATTGATGCCCACCATCGAAATCGCGCCGGATGGCGTCTCGCCGTTGACCGCGCTGGCGCCCCCCACCACCGCCCCGGTTGTGGCGGCTCCGGCTGCCGCCGCGCATATCACCGCGCCGCCGCCCGCCAAGAAGTAGCAGGCGCGGGGTGCCGACCGCGGACCCACCGGCGGGACTGGGGGATCGACGCTTCTTCCAGCGTGCCGGGCCGCATGCCCTGCGCGATGTCGCCCAAACCGCCGGCGGCACGGTGGACCCTGCCACGCCGGACCGGCTGCTGCATGGCGTCGCCCCGCTGCAAAGCGCCACCGCCAGCGACCTGAGCTTTCTCGACAACCGCCGCTATGCCGACGTGCTGGCGGCAACCAGGGCCGGCGCGGTGCTAGTGCATCCCGACCTGCGCGGGCGCGTGCCGCCCGGCTGCGCCGCGATCGTTACCGAGACGCCCTATCTCGGTTGGGCGCTGGCGACCGCGTTGTTCCATCCCCTGCCCCCCCTTCGGGCCGGCCGGCATCCGGCCGCAATCGTCGATCCTTCGGCGCAGATCGATCCCAGCGCCGAAATTGGCCCGCTTGCCGTCATCGGGGCGCACGCCGAAATCGGGCCGCGCTGCCGTATCGGCGCCGCGGCCATCATCGGCGCGGGCGTCGTGCTCGGGCCAGACTGTCGCATTGGCCCGCACGCCGCGCTGAGCCACGCCTATCTTGGCGCCCGCGTCTATATCTACCCGGGCGCCCGCATCGGCCAGGAAGGATTCGGTTTCGCCACCAGCCCAGCCGGCATGGTCAGCGTGCCGCAGCTTGGCCGGGTGCTGATCGAGGACGACGTCGAGGTCGGCGCCAACAGCACCATCGACCGCGGCTCGGCGCAGGACACCGTAATCGGCATGGGCACCCGGATCGACAATCTGGTGCAGATTGGCCACAATGTGCGGGTCGGACGGTTCTGCGTGATCGTCGCTCAGGTCGGCATCTCTGGCTCCGCCGTGCTGGAGGATTTCGTCGTCATGGGCGGCCAGGCCGGCCTCGCCGGGCATCTGACGGTGGGGCGCAAGGCACGGATCGGCGCGCAGGCCGGCGTGATGGCGAACGTGCCGGCCGGGGCGGAGGTGGTGGGCAGCCCGGCACAACCGGTGCGCAGCTTCTTCCGCCAGGTGGCGGCGCTGAAACGCCTGTCGGACGGCAAATGGATTTCCCGGATCGCCGCCGGCGGCACCAATCAAGGTGCCCGGAAGGGCGCGGAAACGGACTGAGAGCGCATGGACAACACCACCCACCCCGTCGGCACGGTAATCGAACGGATCGACATCGGGGGCATTCTGGACGCCATCCCGCACCGCTACCCCTTTCTCATGCTCGACCGCGTGGTAGACATGGTGCTCGGCCGATCCGCCATCGGCATCAAGAATGTGTCCGCCAACGAGAATTTTTTCCAGGGCCATTTCCCCAGCCATCCGGTGATGCCGGGCGTGCTGATCATCGAGGCGATGGCGCAAACCGCCGCCATCCTGGTGGTCGAAACCCTCGGCGCCGACGCCCGCGGCCGGCTGGTCTATTTCATGTCGATCGAGGGCGCCAAGTTCCGCCGCCCGGTCGTGCCCGGCGATCAGTTGCGCATCCACATCACCAAGCAGCAGCAGCGCGGCATGGTCTGGAAGTTCTTCGGTGAGGCCAAGGTCGATGGCACGGTGGTCGCCGAAGCCACCTACACCGCCATGATCCGCAACCGCGCCACCTGATTTCGCCGCAATAGAGGGCAACAATGTTTGACTAGGCGCCGGCACGATGCGGCGCCTACGTTCCGATCGTTCGTCTGCCCGACCCAAGAAAGTGCCGCTTCATGGATGCTGCGTCCTACCCAGCCGTGCGAATTCACCCGCTCGCGGTCGTCGCCCCGGGCGCCCGGCTAGGTGTCGGGGTGGAAATCGGCCCGTTCTGCACCGTTGGCGCGGACGCCGAAATCGGCGATGGCGCCCGGCTGGTGTCGCATGTGGTGGTCGATGGCCATACCGCGATCGGCGCGGGCGCAACCTTGTTTCCGTTCTGCACCGTCGGCCTGCCGCCGCAGGATTTGAAATACGCGGGCGAACCGACCCGCACCGAAATCGGCGCCCGCACGCTGGTACGCGAGCATGTCACCATCCATCGCGGCACCGCCACCGGCATCGGCACCACCCGGGTTGGCGATGACTGCATGCTGATGGCGGTGGTTCATGTCGCGCATGACTGCCAGATCGGCAACAACGTCATCATCGCCAACAATGCCGTGATGGGCGGGCACGTGCAGATCGGCGACAATGCGGTGATCGGCGGCTCGGCGGCAATCCATCAGTTCGTTCGCATCGGCCGCGCCGCCATGGTTGGCGGCGTGTCCGGGGTGGAAGCCGACGTGATCCCGTTCGGCAGCGTGATCGGCAACCGCGCCCGCCTCGCCGGCCTGAACGTGATCGGGCTGCGCCGGCGCGGCTTCGATCGCAGCGCGATCATGGCGCTGCGCGCCGCCTTTGTGGCGCTGTTTCGCGACCCTGGCGTGTTTGCCGATCGGCTGGCCGCGGTGCGCGCCAACGCCGGCGCCGACCCGCTGGTGCAGGAAATGCTCGGCTTCATCGACGCGCCGAGCAAGCGCGGCCTGATCCGCGCCAGCGCCATTATGGATGTCGAAGCCGATATCTGATCCATCGCACCCGGCCATCCCGCTCGGCATTCTGGCCGGTGGCGGCGTGCTGCCGGCCCGCGTCGCGCAGGCCGCCCAGGCCGCCGGCCGGCCGGTGTTCATCGTCGGGCTGGAAGGCTTCGCCGAGCCCGCCGTGCTCGCCCCGTTTCCGCACGCCATCATCCGCTTCGGCGCCGCCGGCCGCATCATCAGCGAACTACGCGCCCATGGCTGCCGCGATCTGGTGATGATCGGGCCGATCCGCCGGCCATCCCTGCTCGCGCTGCGCCCGGATGCCGACGGCGCAAAACTTCTAGCCCGCATCGGCCGCGCCGCCTTTGCCGGCGATGACGGGCTGCTCAAGGCCGTCATCCGCATCCTGTCGGAAGAAGGTTTCGCCATTCGCGGCGCGCATGAAATCCTCGGCGAGGCGCTCGGCCCGGCCGGACTGCTGACCCGCATCGGTCCGGACGCGCAGGCGATGGCCGACATCGCCCGCGGCGTCCAGATCGCGCAGGCGCTCGGCCGTGCCGACATCGGCCAGGCCTGCGTGGTTCAGCAGGGGCTGGTGCTGGCGGTTGAAGCCATCGAAGGCACCGACGCCATGCTCGCCCGCGCCGCCACATTGCGCCGCCCCGGCCCCGGCGGCGTGCTGGTCAAGCTGGTCAAGCCCGGCCAGGATCGCCGCGCCGACCTGCCCACCATCGGCCCCGCCACCATCGCCAACGCCGCCGACGCCGGCCTGCGCGGGGTGGCGTTCGAAGCCGACGGGACTATTCTGGCCGACCGCGCCGCCACCGTGGCCGCCGCCGAGGCCGCCGGGCTGTTCCTGCTCGGCATCGATCCTGCCACCGTGGAGCGGGACGGCGCCTGATCGGCGACGCTGTCCCGCGCCAAGTGTCCGTCCGGCAAGTCTGCCGGAGGACGGACACTCAGGCAGGATAAGCAGATGAGCGTAGCCCACTCGGCATCCTCTCACAAAACGGAGAACCTTCATGGATTCAGCACTTCGGCCGCTTTTCACTTTATCATTCACTTCATTCCCCTAACCCGCATTTCTCAGAGGAGCGCGCGATGATTGCGACGAGATTGTTCGTGGCAGGTGGGTTGAGGAACGCGGCCTGGACACGACGTCCAGGCAAACGACGAAACGTACCCCCTTCGAACAAGGCTGATGCGGACAAGACCAAGCAAGCATGCGCGATCCCTGTGAGAAGTGCGGGCTAGCTAGTTGTGAGAATCTGACGGAAAGGATCGTCAGATTCTCACCGCTAGCTCTTGATTTGGTGGGCCGTTTCACCCAACGCCCGGGATTCAAGCGTTGGGATCAGACCACTAGGCGCCGAGAGTACGCGGTTGTATGAGGTCTTGAGGTTGACTGTATCCTGGATCGTGGCACAGCTTCGGGCATGACCATTGCACGGGCCTGAGATTTTCCATATCGACAAGGACCTCAGACTCAATGCGTATGTTGTTCACGTGTCGCCCCGCGGTGGGGCATTTTTTACCGCTCGTGCCGCTCGCCGAAGCCGCGCGGCAACGCGGCCACATCGTCGCGTTCGCGACCAATGACCCGGTCATCGACCAAGCGCGCACCGCCGGGTTCGAGGCGTTTCCCGCGGGTCTCGACGCCGCCGCAAGCCAAGCACGATGTGTCGAACGTGGCGTCGTCTTTCGCGATCTGCCGCCGCGGGAAATGCGCCGTTACGCTTTCGGCCAGTGGTTTTCGGCTGTTGAGGCGCCGCCCCGGCTGGCAGATCTCGAGAGGATCTGCGGCGCGTTCCAGCCTAATGTCCTTGTGCACGGTGTGGCCGAATTGGCGGCCCCTCTGGCCGCGACCAAGGCCGGCATACCCTGGGTGACGGTTGGCTTCGGCCTCCTCCTGCCGACTGCAATCGCAACGCTGGCAGGCGAAGGCGTCGCACCGCTTTGGCGCGCCCATGGCCTGCCGGCGCCCAAGTTTGCTGGCCTCTACCAACATCTCTACGTTGATCCGTT
>JAYTQP010000238.1:0-4532 GCA_043746675.1 Rhodospirillales bacterium
GACGGTTTGGCGGAACGAATCCGGGGCATTGGTGTCCCCGGCGACGCAGGCCACGATATCGGCGTCGCCAGCCTGCACCGCCCGCCCGGCGCGGCGCAAGGCAACCACGCCGGCCGCGCCACCCATCGGAATATGGTCTAGCCAGCGTGGGCTGAGGCGGAAATGCTGGGTCAGCCCGACGGCCGTATCGGCGCCCAGAGTGAAGCTGGAAATGCAGACGCCATCTAGGTCTTTTGGTTGCAGATGCGCCGCCTGGAGCAAGCCATGCAGCGCGCGGCCGATCCACCAATGCGCGCCATGCACCGAATAACGTTCATACGGGACCGTAACGGGGGCTGCCACCACGATGCCGTCATACCCCGCCCTCATCCGCGGCGCTTCAGCGCGCGCGTATCGATGCAGTGTCCGGTCGCGAGCAGCGCCGCCACATCGGTCCGCAGAACCCCGCGTTGAATTTTATTGGTGGAGGTTACCGGGATGGCATCGACGAAGGCCACGTAACCCGGCGGCTTGTAGTAAGCGAGTTGCGTCAACGCCCAGGCGACGATTTCCTGCGCCGCGCCGGACTGATCGGCAACGGGTTCGGCCAGTACCAGGCAGGCGAACACTTCCTCCCCGCGCAAATCGTCTGGCACTGGGGCGACGGCGGCGACCGCCACCAGCCTGTGGCGTTGCAACACGCCTTCCACTTCCGCCGCCGCGATATTCTCGCCACTGCGGCGTATCACGTTCTTCTTGCGATCGACAAAGAACATGTTGCCGTCTGTATCGCGACGCACCACGTCGCCAGTGTGGAACCAGCCACCTGCCCACGCGACGGCGGTGGCATCGGGGTCTTTCAGATATTCGCTGAAAAACCCGGCGCGCGGGTCGGGTCCGGCGTGGCGCACCAGTAACTCACCCTGCGCGGCGTCGGCGCCGTCGTCAGCCACGATCCGCAGGGCGACATGCGGCGCCGGCTTGCCGAAGCAGGATTGCCCAACGATGCGCGGATGGTGATTTGCGGTGATGCCGACCGAGCAGCCGGTTTCCGTCATCGCCCAGCCCTCGATCAGTGGGAAGCCAAAGCGTGCCTCGGCTTCTGCATGCAGCCGGCGATCGACCCCGGCGCCGAAGCCGAAACGAACATTATGCGCCCGCTCGGCTTCGGTCGGCGGCCCGGCCATCAAGATCGCCGGCATTACGCCGAGATAATGCACGATGGTTGCCTGCGCCCGTGCCACGCTGTCCCACCAGGTGGCGGGGTGGAAGCGGTCCAGCACGATCAGACAGCCGCCGGACATCAACATCGCCATTGTCGAGGCGCCGAGTGCGTTCATGTGAAACAGCGGCAGCGGCGTCAGCATGCGGTCGGCGCCATGGTGCAACGTGCAATGGCCGCCCATGCCGAGATACCAACGGCCGCAGGTTGCGAAATAGACGTTGCTGAGCACACAGCCTTTCGGCAGGCCGGTGGTGCCGGAGGTATAGAGCAGCGCCGCTTCATCGGGCGCCGTCTCGCCAGCGGCGCGGGCCGGCGGCGGTGGGTCGTCCGGGCCGATTACTGTCACATGCGGGATTGCGCTGCGGCCGCTGGTGGCGTCTACCGCCAGCACGATTTGGGAATGCCTCACCAGATAGTCGAGCTCCGCCGCGCGCAAATCCGGATTGATCGGCACAACGGAAACGCCAAGCGCATTCAGCGCGAAAAAATGCAGCAGCATCGCGGGCCGGTTTTCCAGCCGAAGACCAACTCGATGCCCGTGCCGGTAACCAGCGGTGCGATAGCGAGCAATCAAACCATCGACCGGGCCGGCAGCTTCCGCATAGCTGAGTTCGCCGGCGGCAATTTGATAGGCGGCGGCTGTTTCCGGCAACACCGAAATGAACGGCCGCGACGGATAGCGGGCAACCGCTGCGCGAAAGATAGCGTGCACGCTGTTTTCGATCACATGAACAACTGAATGCTGCCGAACGCGCTGTCGGGGTTCACCAGATCAATCCGTTTCAGGTGAATGCGCAAACTTCCATCCACCCGCACCAAAGTATGTCGACTCCATCCGGCATAGAAGGTTTGTTCGTCCAGCCGGGTTTCAAGGTAGTGGAACGCGGTCCACGTCGTATACCGGCCGGCGGCGTGATCGGTCTGTTCCACCACCGGGGTTTGCAAAAGATGGTGGCAGCGACTTTTCGGCTTCTGCGAGTAGGTTTTGGCCGCCTGCAACCGTTCCACCCGCAAGCGCAACAACACCAGATCCTCGATGAACAGTGATTGTTGCAGGCGGTAATCGGTCTGCTCTGGTGCCAGCGGCATCCAGTAACGTGCGCCGTCGGCAAACAAGGCGAGCCATTCGGAAAAACGCTGCTCATCGATCAGGCGTGCCTCGTGCAGCACGAAACTGATAAGATCACTTTCGGCAATCACGGTGCAACCGTCATGAAACGTTGCCAGGCGCGGAACTGGTTGCGCATTTGCAGTTCGGAGGTGCCGTTCACTTCAGCGCTGTCGGCAGCAGATTCATCTGGCCTCGCCAGGCGCTGCATGTTTACCCACGGATTGGCGTCGCTGTGCAAACTATCCTGCGCGCGCTCATACATTTCCAGATCGTCGTGCCCGACCGGGGAGCTTGGTGCGTTGATCAGCCGGGAATACAGAATGGTGCGTTCAAGCAACGCATCCGGCGCGCCGACTAGCCGGAAGGTCCAGGACTCCACCAGGGTGCGATCTGCGGCGATCGGCTTGAAAATACGCAGTGCCTGGATCGGTCCCTTCAGCGTCATGTTTGGGAAATAGACGGTGTTGTGGCGGTTCTCATCGAGGATCGCCTTCGCCCGCGCTTCCCCGTAGGCCGCCACCATCGCCTCGAAATAGCCGACTACAGCGGAATAATTGGAGTGGATCGAGCCTTTCACCCCGGTTTGGCCGTGACCGTTCGGCCACACCCGAATGCCCATGCCTTCATAAAACGAATAGGGCGACATGAAGGGCGCATAAATCTCAACCGCGGGATGCGTGCCCGGCAAGGTTTTGCCGAGTGCGACAGCGATTCCGGCGGAACTTTCATGCGCCACCATCGGGTGGCAGGTGTCGGTCAGGTTCTCGACCAGCATCTTCCAGTTGCAGCGATGCATATAGCGGAGTACCCCGCCGGCCACTTCCAGTTTCCCAACCGGCGAGCGGTCCACCATGTTATCCAGGCTGGAAAGCGAGGAGCCGAAATATGCGGCGAAATCGATCCCGAGCGGATTGAGCCGTGCAAACACGAAATCCCGGTAGGTGTGCACCGCACCCACCGGCGTCATCCCCCTGGCGGCGTCGGACTGTTTGAAATCGGTGTCGGCATAACCTTGCGGCAACGGAATGGCGGCGACGCTGCCGTCGGTGCGGAAACTCCAGGCGTGATAGGGGCAGCGGAAGAACTTTCCGGTGTTGCCGCAGGGATCGTTGGCAACCCGGGTGCCCTTGTGCGGGCAGCGGTTGTGCAGAACCCGGATGGAGTGGTCGGTGTGGTGCACCATCACCACCGGCGCGGTGCCGATCGTGGTGGTGATGAAGTCGCCTGTTGAGGGAACCTGGCTGGCATGCCCGACATAAACCCATGTGTTGGCGAAAAGCTGGGTCATTTCGCGTTCGAACACCGCCGGCGACGTATAGACGTCGCGGTGCACTTCGCCGGCGCGAACCAGATCGGCGAGTTCAGTCATGTGCCAGCGTCCGGACCGTGGCAATGGCGCCGTCGAGCATTTTGCCGTCGGCGTCAGCCAAGGCGGCATCGCGCAGGCGCCGGACCCAGTCGGCGCCATCGGTGCGATCGGCGACCAAGGGCAACGCCCCGAGCACCTTGTCGAACTTGCTGCTGCCGCGGCTATGCGTGTCGCTATAGCCTTTGACCAGACGGCGGCATTTCAGAACTTCCAGCGCCAAGGCCGGATTTTTGCCGGCGGCGCGTTCCACCTCGGCAAGCCAGGCGTCGCGATGCGCGATTTCGCGCCGATGGCGTAACAAGCGCCGCCGACGGGGTTTCAAGCCAGACAGCAGATAGAGCGGCACGAAGCCTGCTATCGTCGTGGTCCGCACACGGCGCGGGTGATCGAACACGGCGCCCAGCAACCAACATAAAATTCGGCTGGATTCGACGAACTGTCCCAGGCCTGCTGGCATGGTCGCGCAGATTTCCTGCACGCGCGGGTGCATGTATTCGGTGGTTTCCACCAACTGGGCGGCGGAAGAGTTCACCTCCCTCCGCACCCGATCGAACCGGCTGGCACGAGTTTTCAACTCGGCCACCCGGATCACATCGTCATAGGCCATGGCAACCGCAATCTGCCGGGCGGCTTCGTTGGCGAGGCTGGGATCGAATGCTGCAATGCGGGCGACCAGCGCCAGATATTCATCGACGTACGCTAGGTCCTGGAAATCCAGCAGTCGTTCAATGCCGGCCGCCAGCATCGTATGCGCATCGGCGGGAAAATCCATGCGGGCGTGCGTCAGTTGATCGCAGAGACGGCCACGTTCCGCCTCGCTGCCCCCCCCCGGCAATGGAATTTTGGCG
>JAYTQP010000239.1:0-2118 GCA_043746675.1 Rhodospirillales bacterium
GGATCGAGCAGGGTAACCACGATCGGCGCGCCGATGGTGCGCACGCGATTGCCGGCATAAACCGTGAGCTCATGCACCCGCCCGTCGTAAAGCGATTGCGGCAGCGGGTAGATATAGGCATGCGCGCCGGTCAGCCCGTCGAAGATCAGATCATGGCGAAACCGGTTGGCCAAGGTCGTGCCAACCAGGCGATCGCCCTCATAGACCGATACGGTAACCGGATTATCGAGGTTGGGGGTTTCCGCGCACCAGCCGCGCAGTTCACCATCCTCGAACGTATCGACCGCACCGCGAAAAACAATTCCGTCGTCTGCCATTGCTACCCCGATGGTCGCCGGAAGATGTCGATCGACGCCGGACCGAAATCCCGCCGACGCGCCCCGGCCTGTTAATGCTGCTTGCTACTGCGAATTTCGCTGCCGCACCAGCCCGCGTCGGTCAGCCGCCAGTGAGTTCTACTTGTTCAAATGCAAATGCCAGCCGACGTTCGTCTGCATTCCAGCCTTCTTCCATCGGACAGGTGGCGCGCGGCATCACGAAGCTGAGCACATTGCGCTGCGAATTGAAATGATTGCGTGGAACCGGCACCAGGATTTCGATATCGTTGGTCGCCTGGACGTAAGTGATCCAGAGCCCGTTCAGGTAGACGGTCAATTCCTGGAACCGCAGATCGGGTTCCATCAGAAACGGCGTGGCTAGCAGGCGAAATACCGGGTCGCGCTTGAGCAACCCGTTTCTGAAATCGAGTTCGGCCACATGCCCGTCGTTCCAGGTGCGGGTGGGGTTGTCGGGCGCCGACCAGCCGCGCAGGCTGTATTTCTGGAAGTTGCCGCCTGCGCCGAACAGGATCGGGGAATTCAGCGCCAAATTATCCATCAGACCCGTCCTTTTTTAGCCGGCTGCAGAGATTGTCGTTAACCGCGTGCACCTGTTTTCGATCAACAAAATCCCCGGATAACTCAGAGTTATCAGACCGTTGCGGCATCCGCAAGGAGCATCGCCACGCCGGCGGCGCGGACTGCCTGCCGCATTGCGAGCAGCCCCTGGGCCGGCGATAATTTTGTTTCGACATAGCGGCGCCCGGCAGCGGCAAGACGGTTCCACAAAGGTTCGTCGTGATACAGGCGGATGATTGCGGCGGCAATTGCGTCGGGCGTGTCGGCGAGCAGAATTTCGATGTCGTGCGCCAGCCCGGTGCCTTCGGCGGCGATCGGGCTGCAAACCGCCGGCACGCCATGCGCCAGGCTTTCCGCCAGCTTGCCCTTGAAGCCGGCGCCATAGCGCAGCGGGGCTATGCTGATGCGATGGCGGGCGAAGGCCGGGGCGAGGGTCGGCAGGAAGCCGCCGATCAGCACGTCGTCGGCCGCCAATGCGGCGATTTCGGCCGGCATGTCGGCGCCGTAGATGGTGAGGGTGATCCCGGCGCTGAGCGCACGCAAGCGTGGCATAATTTCGGCAACGAACCACAGCATGGCATCGACGTTGGGGGGGTGGCGGAAGCCGCCGAGGAACATCATGCCGTCGCGGCCGGGAAAGGGTTGTGGGACCTCCGCAATCGCGGCGCACACCCAGGGCAGATAGACAAGCTGGCACTCCGGCAGTGCGGCGCGCACAAGGTCGATTTCCACAGTGTTGCAGAGCAAGGTGACGTTGGCGGCGGCGATGGCGGCGAACTCGCTTGCCTGTTCGGTGCGCGCCAGGGCGGCTTCCACCGGATCCCCACTGAGGGCGGCGCTGCGCGCGCGGCGCAGGGAATGCAGGTCGGCGGTATTGTAGAGGATCGGCAGGCCGGGCATGGCGCGGCGGAGCAGGGGGATGGCAGTGTCGGCCACGGTCAGGCGATGGACGTAGGCGAGCGCGAAATCTTCCGCGTGGGCGGCGAGAAAATGCGACAGATCGTTGAAATATGGCCGATGCACGAGGTGAACGGCGGTTGCTTCCAACTGCGACGCATAGGGTTCGGTGCGGGCGAAATTGTCGGTTGGCACGAAGGTGACCGCGAAGCCCAGGGCTTGCAGCAGCGCGATATGCGCCACCATCACGTTGGAGCCGGCGTCATGATCCGGGGTGGGCAGCGATGCGTCGAGCACCAGCGCCCGCGGTTGAACCTGCACGGGT
>JAYTQP010000240.1:0-3233 GCA_043746675.1 Rhodospirillales bacterium
CGACATGGTGGCGTTCCAGCGCCAGCCCCCATTCGGCGATCGGGCCGAGGTCCATCGACAGCCCAAAGAACGGCAGCAGCACGTCGGCTTCGATGTGCCGTGTCGCACCTTCGAGGTCGGCCAATTCCACCGTCGCCAACCGCCCGTCCGCGCCGTGCAGCGCATGCAACTGGTAGGGGATCACCATATCCACCGCGCCGGCCGCCGCCGCCGCTTCCAACTGCGCCACACTGTCCGGCGCGGCGCGGAATTTCGGCCGGCGATGGACGAAATGGATCGACGCCGCGACGCCACGCAACGCCAGCGCCCAATCCACCGCCGAATCGCCACCGCCGGCGATCACCACCCGCTTGCCGCGCAGATCATCGCGCCGTCGCACGTAATATTGTACCGCGCCGCTGGCCTCATACGCCGCCAACCCCTCCAGCGGCGGCCGGTTCGGCCCAAACGCGCCCGCCCCGGCGGCGATGATCACCGCCTTGGCGTGCACGATATCGCCGAGATCGGTGGCCAGCGTGAAAGCGCCGATCGCGCCGTCCAGCCGCTCCACCCGCCGCCCGAGCAGGCGCGGCGCGGCGAACGGGGCAATCTGCGCTTCCAGTCGGCCGACCAGATCGCCGGCCTCGATCGCGGGATGGGCGGGAATGTCGTAGATCGGCTTTTCTGGATACAGCGCCGCGCACTGCCCGCCAACCTCGCCGAGCGCGTCGATCAGCACCGCGCGCAGTTTCAGCATGCCGAGTTCGAAAACCGCGAACAGCCCGGCCGGGCCGGCGCCGATGATGGCAACATCGGTGTGGAGTGTCTGGCTCATGCAGCCCCGTACGCCGCGCACGCCGGCCTGACAAGTCTCGCGGCGCAACCTTTGTCGGCGGCGGCCGGTGTGCGAGACTGTCCGCATGCGCATCGTGCTGCCCGACCTCGCCGCCACCGAAGCCCTTGCCGGCCGCCTGGCGGCGCTCATCCGCCCCGGCGACGCGATCCTGCTCGCAGGCCCGCTCGGCGCCGGCAAATCGGCTTTCGCGCGCGCTTTGCTGCGGGCGGCCAGCGCCGACCCGGCGCTGGAAGTGCCCAGCCCGACCTACACGCTGGTGCAAACCTACGACACCGCGCGCGGCACGGTGCATCATTTCGACCTCTGGCGGCTGACCGGCCCGGGCGCGCTCGCCGAACTCGGCTGGGACGACGCCCAGGCCGACATCGTGCTGGTCGAATGGCCGGACCGGCTCGGCGATCAGCGCCCCGATGCGGCGCTGACGATCGCGCTGACGATCTTGCCGGATGATGCAAGATCGGCCGAAATCGCCGGCTGGCCGGGGCGGTTCCCATGAACCTCGCCACCATCCCGGCGCATCAGCCGTTCCTGGAAACTCTGGCCGAGCACTGGCTGGCGACTCATCCGGACCCTTCGCGCGGGATGATCCTGCTGCCCACCCGGCGTGCGGCGCGCGCCTTGGCGGACGTCTTCCTGCGCACCGGCGGCGGTCGCCCGATGCTGCTGCCGCGCATCATCGCCCTCGGCGCGCTGGACGAAACCCCGCTCGCTCTGGCCGGCACCCTCGATCTGCCGCCCGCGGTAGCGCCGGCGCAGCGGCTGGCCACCCTGGCGCGGCTCATTCTGCAAATGCCGGTCGCACAGGGCGGCGTGGCCAACGCCGATGCCGCCTGGCGGCTCGCGGCGGCGCTGGCCGACCTGATGGACGAGGCCGAACGCGAGGAACTGGATCTGCGTGCCGCCCTGCCGCAGGCGGCGGCGGTCGAACATGCCGCGCACTGGCAGACCACCTTGCAGTTTCTCGAAATCGTCACCCGCATCTGGCCCGCGCTGCTGGCCGAGCAGGGCCTGTCCAATCCTGCCGCCCGCCAGGTCCGCCTGCTGGACGCGCAGGCCCGGCAATGGGCGGAAAGCCCGCCGCGCGAACCGGTCTGGTCGGCGGGCATGACCGGCGGCACGCGGTCGGTCGGGCGTTTGCTGCGGACCATCGCCCATTTGCCGACCGGGGCAGTGATCCTGCCGGGTCTGGACACCGAAATGCCTGACGCCGCCTGGGACCAAATGGCGGCGAGCCATCCGCAGGCTGGGCTGGCCCGGCTGCTGACCAATCTGGGCGCGCTGCGCGGCGATGTGCGGGTGCTGGAAGGCTGGCCAGTGGAAGGTGGGGTGGTGGCGTCGCCGGAGCGGGTGCGCTTGCTATCCCGCGCCTTGCTGCCGGCGGAGGCGCTCGATGCGTGGCGCGTGCCGGCCACGCTGCATACCGAGGGGCTCAGCCGCCTGGTGGTGGCCGATCAGCAGCAGGAAGCCGTCGCCATTGCGCTCACGCTGCGCGATGCGTTGGAAACCCCGAATGCGGTGGCCGCGCTGGTGACCCCGGATCGCGCCCTCGCCGGCCGGGTTGCCGCCGAATTGCGGCGTTGGGGGATCGTCGCCGACGACAGCGCCGGCGAAAAACTGGCGGAAACCCCGCCGGCGGTGTTCCTGCGGCTGCTCGCCGCCGCCCTGGCCGACGATCTTGCCCCGGTGGCGCTGCTGGCGGTGCTGAAACACCCGCTCGCCGGCCTCGGGCTGACGCCAGCGGCGGCGCGGGCGGCGGCGCGCGGGCTGGAACTTGCCGGCATGCGCGGGCCGCGCCCGCCGGGCGGATTGGCCGGGCTGCGCACCGTCAGCAGTTCGGCCTCATCGGGCGTGCATGATCTGGTGGCGCGGCTGGAAACCTGCCTCGCGCCCGCTTTGCGGCAGGCGGCGTCCGCGCTGGAACGGCCGGACCGGCGGCTGGCGGCGCTGATCGAGGCGGCCGAGGCACTCGCCGCCACCGATGACGCCACCGGCCCGGCGCGGCTGTGGGCGCAGGAAGAAGGCGAGGCGCTGGCCGCGCTGCTAAGCGAAGCCTTGCCGGCGCTCGCCGATCTGCCGGACCAGCCGCCAAGCGTGCTGGCCGGGCTGCTGGACGCGCTGCTGGAAGGCAAGATGGTGCGCAGCCGGCGCGCTGTGCGTGGGCAGGCAGGGCTTATCGAACATCCCCGCATCCACATCTGGGGCCTGCTCGAAGCCCGCCTGCAATCGGCCGACCTGATCGTGCTGGGCGGGCTGGTCGAAGGGGTCTGGCCGCTGGCCACCGACCCCGGCCCCTGGATGAGCCGCCAGATGCGCCGGCTCGCCGGGATGCCCGATCCAGAAGAAGCGATCGGCCAGGCGGCGCATGATTTCGTCGCCGCCGCCTGCGCCGCCGGGCGGG
>JAYTQP010000241.1:0-1734 GCA_043746675.1 Rhodospirillales bacterium
GTCTAGCCGGCGGCCGGGTTCGGCGCCATAGCGCAGCGCGAGCGGGGCGCGGGGGGCGGCGTCCAGGGCGCCGATGCGTTCCAGGCCGACGCGCTTCAAGGCCCGCACGGTTTCCGCCGACAACCGCAGGGCGGCGATCGGAAGATCGGCCAGTGCATCGGTGCCGGCGATCAGGGTTGGGTTCGCCCTGGTGCGAGCCAAAGCGTGGGCAGCGCCGATGCTGGGCGCCATGGCGGCACGGGCCTGGATGCCGACAGCGGCGAGGCGGGCGACCAGATCGGCCAGCAGGGCCGGGGCGCCGCCGGCGAGATGGGACGCACCGGTGGCGTCGATCAGCAGCCCGTCAGGCGGGGCGGGGGCGACGACCGGGGAATAATGCTTCAAGGCCCAGAGCGCGAGACGGTGCAGGGCGGCTTCATCGGCTTCCGGCTCGGCGGGGTGGGTGAGCAGGTCGGGCACCAGGATATGCGCCTGGGTGGCCGGCATGCCGGGGCGCAGGCCGAGCGCGCGGGCGGCAGAGTTTACCGCGGTAACCACGCGGCGGCGACCGTCACGGTCGAGCAACACCAGCGGCCGATCAGCCGGTGGCGCGGTGGCCCCAAGCTGGCGGCGCCAGCGATCCGTCGGCCAGGTCGGCAAATAAAGCGAGATGACCTGTTTCATCGCAGGCTTCCACCATGAAATTCGCGCATTCCCCGGCGCGGTTGCGGATGAGTTCGACCAGCCAGCGAGCGCGGCCGACGCCGGCGACCGGCAACGGTGCGGACGGCAAGGGGGTGACACGCCAGCGGGTAACGGCGGCGGTCGACTGGTCGAAAGCGGTGGGCTGGCCGAAATTCGCCGGTTCGACCGGCCGATGCCAGCGGTGCAGCGCGATCCCCGGCGTGCCGGTGCTTTCCGCGGCCAGTTGCAGACGGCGCGATGCGATCATCGGCAGGCGCGCCACTTCCGCCACCACGCCGCCGAGGCTGCCATGGCGCAAGCCTTCCTCAAAACAGGCGAGCAGGGTTTTTTCGTCGGTGGCCTCGACATAAATCACCCGGTCCGGGTCCAGTCCGGCCTGGGCGATGGCGGGGGCGAACAGGTCCGGGCGAGTGACGCACCACAGGATCTGGCCAGGGCTGCGGGCCATGATGCCGGCGACGAACAAGGCCGCGGAGGCGCCGGTGGTGGCATCGCCGGCAACTTCGTGCAGGGCGCCGCGGGCAAGGCCGGCTTCAGGCAGGTAAGCATCGATCGCCGGCACGCCGAACGGCAGCACCCCGTTGGCGGGGCGACCATAGGCGGTGATGGCGGCGATACGGGCGCGCAACGCCTGAATTTCGGCCCGAGGCCGCGCGTCCGGCATTGTTGGCCTCCGAGTTGGGATGCAATATGTTCCTTATATGTTCTCTATATGCGGGCGGAGAGTCAAATGGAGTTTTCACAAGCGGCGCCACGCGGACCGATTTCTTGCCGAAAGCCGTCGATGGCAGCGGGCGGTGGATGGGCGCAAAGTCATCGTGACTGCCACCGATTTTACCGTGCGCGGCTGATCCGGCGGCCAAGCAGGCGGAAATCGAGGCAAGGCTGCAGGCGCTGGCCTCGCCGTATCTGTCGTACAGACGTGAAATATCAGTTAGTATGAAAAACAACTATTGCAGCGGTTTTGTCGTTGTGGCGTAATCTGGCGATGAACAATTTTGCATCCCCTTCCACCCCGTCGCTATCGGAGCGCTTTGCCGCCGTGATCGG
>JAYTQP010000242.1:0-2259 GCA_043746675.1 Rhodospirillales bacterium
GTATCCAGCATGTGCGCGGTGGCAATGCCCAGCATGCCGAGCCGATCGACCACCATCGCGCCGCCGCCGCCGGTGGTGGTTACCACCCGCACGGCCCGCTTCGGCGCTGCCATCGGCCGTGCGCCGATCAGCAGCGGCGGCGCTTCCAGCAGAGTTTCCAGCATATCCACCCGGGCAATGCCGATTTCGCGAAAAAATGCCTCGGCCGCTGCGTCGGAGCCGGCCAGCGCGCCGGTATGGGTGGTCGCCAGCGCCGCGCCGGCGTCCGAACGGCCCAGTTTGTAGGCCAGGATCGGCTTGCCGGCGGCATGCGCCCGCCGCGCCGCTTCCGCATACAGTTCCGGCCGGCGGATGGTTTCCAGAAACATCAGAATGGCGTCGGTGTCCGGGTCGTCCACCAGCATGTTGGCGATCTCGCCTGCGGACAGATCGGCTTCATTGCCGGTGCCGATCACCTTGGCGAAGCCGAAGCCGCGCGCCGCCGCCCGCGACAGCAAGGTGCCCATCACGCTGCCGGAATGCGATACCAGCGACCAGCGCCCCGGCACCAGCGTTTCGGCTTCCAGCGCGGCATTCACGCTGCATGCGATCCGGGCCGGCACGTTGATCACGCCCATTGAATTCGGCCCGAGCAGCCGAACCCCGCCTTCCCGCGCCGCATCCAGAATGCGCGCCTGCAACGCCTGCCCGTCCGGGCCGGCCTCGGCAAATCCGTCGGCCAGCACGCAGGCCAGCGGAATGGCGCGTTCCGCGCACGCCGCGATCGCAGCCTCGACCTGGCCGGTGTTGACCAGCACATAGGCGAAATCGATTTCCCCCGGAATGTCCCGCAGGGAGGCGAATGCCGGCTCGCCCAGCACCGTTGTCGCCCGCGGATTGACCGGAAAGAGGTCGCCGGTGAAGCCATGCCGGCGCAAGTAGAGCTGCGCCCGCGCGGTCAGCCGGTTGGCGTCGGTGGAGGCACCGACGAGCGCAATCCGACGCGGCGCGAACAACGCCTGCGCCAGTTTGGCATCGGCCATCGGCTAGCTCTGCGACTCCGGCGACAGCACGATGCAGGCGTTGTGGCTTTTTGCCAGGCGCGAGCAGGCCTGCATCGCGGCGTCACGCGACAGCCCGGCGAGGCGGGCGCGGTACAGCGTATTTTTGGCCAGATGGACGGTGCCGACGACCGGACGGGTGTTGCCGAGCAGGTCTCGGGCGTGGCCGCGGGCGGTTTCGGCCGCCGCGCGGGCCTGCGCTTCGTTGCTGTAGGCGCCCACCTGGATCGCCCAGTTGACCCCGGTGCCGGCCAACTGGCGGGCCGGCATCGTGTCGGCCATGGCGGGGGTGATCAGATGGAAGCCGCCGCTGCGGGCGTGGTTGGCAGCCAGGGATTGCGCTGGCGGCGGTGGCGGAATGGGGGCGGGCGGCGGCACCAGATTGGCCATTTGCACGCTGCGGTCGGTGCTGGCGTGGCTGCGGCGATTGTCGGCGAGCGCCACCGGGCCGCGACCTTTGCCAGGGTAGCGTGGGCCGGCCGGGATGTTGATCGGCAGTTTATAGAGGGCGAACTGGGTGGCACCGGATGGCCGCTGTGGCTGCGCGTCGCCTAAGTTCGGGGCGATTTTGGCCACGTAGCGGCGGGTTTCGAGCGGCAGTTCCTTGCTGCGCAGCAGGTAATCTTCCAGTCGGCCGGGACCGGCGTTGTAGGCGGCAAGGAAGCCGGGGTTGCCGTAGATGTCGTACATTTCGCGCAGATAGGCGGTGCCGGCCATGATGTTGTCATGCGGCTCGTACGGATCGTCGCCGAGGTTATAGCGGCCGCGCAGTTCGGTGTAGGTGTCTGGCATCACCTGCATCAATCCCATTGCGCCGGGGGCTGAGGTGATCAGGGTGCCATTTTCGTAAAGGCGTCCGCCAGACTCGGCCTTGATGACTTCGCGCACCCAGCGTTCGGGCACGTCGTAGCGCGCGGCAGCCTCGCTGATGTAGGGGCCCCAGGGGTCGTTTTTGGGTCCCGGGGCGGTGTAGTCGTGCCGCGGCGGCGGGTAATAGGGGCTGATGCCGGCGATTTGCCGCCCGCCCGAGCAGGCCGCAAGCAGTGTAAGTAGCACTAGTGGTAGGGATCGGACCACTAGGCAGCCGAAAACACGAAAGGAAGAACCGGTCATCGCGGCGAAAGCCTCCGTCGTATTGCCCAGTGGTCGGGGGCAGGCACAAATAGGGCAGGTATTACGGCAGCCTATCGGCTGACGCTCCGGTATGAAATCAAGTTCA
>JAYTQP010000243.1:0-2552 GCA_043746675.1 Rhodospirillales bacterium
GCGCGCACGCCTTCGCGGCCATCGTCGGTGATCACCATATCGACGATCATGCGGGTTTCGACCTCCATCTGGGTTTCCAGACTGTTGGTGGCGGCGAGGTTGAGCATGCGCTTGACGCCGCCATGGGCTTCGGTGGGACCGTCGGCGAGTTGTCGGGCCAGCTTTTTGACGGTGGCTTGAAGATCGGCGGCCGGCACGACCTGATTGATCAGGCCCCATTCGAGGGCCTCGGCCGACGATAGCGTGCGGTTGGTGAGATAGAGCTCCATCGCGCGGCGCCGGCCGATCAGATGCGACAGGAAATAGGTCGAACTGCCATCCGGGGTCAGGCCGATGCGGGTGTAGGCTGAAGTGAAGCGGGCGCTATCGGCGGCGATGGCGAGGTCGCAGAAGGCCATGATCGACAGGCCGGCGCCGGCGGCGACGCCGTTGACTGCGGCAATGACCGGCGCCCGCATCCAGGCGAAGCGGGAAACCGCCATGTGCAGGTTGGTGGTCATGTCCTGGATCAGCCGTTGCAATTTTTCTCCGGCGGCAACGAAGTTGGCCACATCACCGCCGGCGCAGAAGGCTTTGTCGCCGTCGCCGGTCAGCACGACGCAGCGCACGGTGCGGTCGGTGCTGCAAATATTGGCGACTTCGAGCAGTTCGATCGACATCTGCTGGTCGAGCGCGTTGAGGCTGGCCGGGCGGCGCAGGGTGATCGTGGCGATGCCATCGGTGCGATCAAAGGTCAAGCATTGGTAGGTCATTGTGTTTTTGCCGCAATGATCGCGTCCTCGACGTCGCGCAGGCGGTCTTTGCCGAAATAGATGTCGCCGTTGACGAAGAAGGTTGGGCTGCCGAAGGTACCGCATTCGACCGAGGCGGCGGTATCGGCAACCAGCCGGTCCTTGATCGCCTGGTCCTGGGTTTGCGCCAGGATGGCGGCACCGTCGAGGCCGGATTCGTCCAACGCGGCACAGATGATGTCCGCATCATCCATTTTCTTCGGCGCCACCCACATGTGATGGTAGACCGCATCGACGTAGCGCGGCAGGAAGCCACCGCGTTCGGCCGCCACCGCGCCGCGCATGATGGTGATGGTGTTGACCGGGAAATGCGGGTTGCGCTGGAACGGGATGTTGTGGGCTTCGATGAAGCGTCGCATTTCCAAAGCCGCATATTCGTTCTTGTTGCGGATGCCCTTGAAGGCGACCATCGGGGATGCGTTGTTGGTGGATTTGAAAACGCCGCCGAGCAGAACCGGAACGTAGATGAAATGTTCTCCGGTGCGCGCCTCGATCGCCGGAATCAGCTTGTGCGACAGATAGGCGTTCGGGCTGCCGAAATCGAAATGAAATTCCAGTTTCATGCTGCGGTTTTCCCTACCATTGTTCCGACCATGGGCGCAGATCAAGTTCATGCGTCCACGCGTTGCGCGGCTGGCAATGCAGGCGCCAGTAATTCTCGGCGATCGCGTCCGGATCCAGAATGCCGTCATCCGCCTTGGTGGCATAACGCTGCGGCGCGGTGGTACGGATGAATTCGGTGTCGATGGCGCCGTCGATCACCACATGGGCGACGTGGATGCCGAGCGGGCCGAGTTCGCGGGCCGCACTTTGCGCGACCGATCGCAGCGCCGCCTTGGCCGAGCCGAAGGCGGCGAACCCGCTGCGGCCGCGCAGGCTGGCGGTGGCGCCGGTGAAGATGATGGTGCCGTGGCCGCGTGGGACCATAACGGTGGCGGCTTCGCGCCCAACCAGGAAGCCGGCGAGGGTGCAAAGCTCCCAGACCTTGGTGAACACCCGGGTGGTGGTTTCACGCAGGCCGAAGCGGACATTGGCGCCGATGTTGTAGACCAGGACTTCGATCGGACCGATTTCGCGTTCGATGGTGGCGAATAGTTCGGCGACCTCGTCCTCACGCCGCGCGTCGCTGCCGAAGCCGCGGGCCTGGCCGCCTTCGGCCGCGATCCTTGCGACCAGGGGTTCGAGCTTGTCGGCCTGACGCCGCGTGACGCAGGTGAAAAATCCCTCGCGGGCGAAACGGCGGGCGATCGCCCCGCCGGTGGCATCCCCGGCGCCGATGATCAGCGCGACCTTGTTGGGCATTGATGTTGCGCTCCCCTGCATTTGGTGGGAGCGTGCCGCACTCGGTTGTGGTGCACAAGTTCTGGTTGCGGGGATAGGATTTGAACCTATAACCTTCAGGTTATGAGCCTGACACCGCCAGTAAGGCGCAATTTGATAGAGCTTGCCGGCGACGCGCCGGGAACGCGACCTTTGGGGTTGGCCTATCCTTCTGGAAATGATATGTACTATCGATATCATATATCATGAGTAAGATGATGCGCACGCTGGTCGATCTCGGCAATACCCAAGTCCAAGAGCTAGACGAATTGTCAAAGAAGGAGAAGCGGTCTCGCGCGGCCCTGATCCGTCAGGCGATCGACGACTATCTCGCGAGACGACATAGTGAAAAGGAAGACGATGCGTTTGGCCTGTGGGGCAAGCGCAAAGTTGATGGCTTAGCCTACCAGGAAAAAGTGCGAAGCGAATGGTGAAGGCGCT
>JAYTQP010000244.1:0-5899 GCA_043746675.1 Rhodospirillales bacterium
GATCCGAAGAAGCGGGCGCAGTTGATCACCACGCTGGAAACCATCGCTAAGACCGGCTTGATTACCCCGGCCCCCGCTGTGGCGCCCGTGGCCGCACCGCCGCCCGCCGCGCCGGCCCCAGCAGGAGGCCTGCCGCTGGCGCCGGACAGTTTGGGCGCGCAGTTGCTGGTCGGCGTACCGGATCGACTTTCGGCACTTTCCGATCGCATGGCGCAGACCTTCGATGCCGCCACCGACTTTCCGCTGCTGTGGCTGTGGCTGTATCAACTGGCGACCGATCCGGCGCTGCACCAACGGATGTTCGATGTCGGCTGGCGCCTGGCGGTGGTGCTTGGCGTGGCGCTGCTGGCCGAAATGCTGTTGCGCCGGGCGCTGCGGCGGCCGATGGCGGCGATCTTGCGACGGGCGCCGGCACTGCCGGTTGCGCCGGCGGCGAACGAAACCGCGGGATTGGCTGCCGCTGAGGCCGGTGCCACCGAAGCCGAGGCCGTCGAAGCCGAGGCAGCCAGCCCGGTTCCCCAGGCCTGGTCACGCCGGCTGCTGCGGCGCATGCGCCGGCTGCCATACGCCGCGCTGGCAGAAATGCTCGATCTGCTGCCGCTGCTGGCCATCCTCGGGCTGAGCAACGGGCTGCTCAACATCGCCATTGACGCCTCGGCGATCACCAGCCTGGTGATCCAGACGGTGGTGAATGCCTATCTGAGCTGGCGCATTGCGGTAAGCTTCGTGCGGATGCTGCTGGCGCCGGATGCGGCACCGCTGCGGCTGCTGCCGATCGGCGACGCCGCCGCGGCCGATCTGATGTGGTGGACCCAGCGGATCGCAGCGATCGGCATCGGCGGCAGCGCGCTGGCGGAGGTCGGGGTATTTTTCGGCCTGTTCCGGCTGGCGCATGACGCGCTGGTCAAGCTGGTCTGGTTCGCGGTGGTGCTCGGCGTGGCTGTGGTGGTGGTGCAATATCGCGGCGCGGTGGCGGGCTGGCTGCGCGCGCCGCCGGCAGAAGGCGGACGCACCAGCTTCTGGTTCCATCTGCGCAACCGCATCGCGCCGATCTGGCATACCGTTGCGGTGATCTGCCTGTTCGCCGTCTGGATGGTTTCCGCCCTGGAAATCGCCGGCGGGTATAGCTGGCTGCTGAAGGCGTTTGTCAGCACCGCCACCATCCTGGTGCTGTCGCAGGTGCTAACCGACCTCGCGGTTGGCCGACTGCGGAAATTTCTCCACCACACCGTCACCCTGGCCACCGGCACGAACGCCTTTCATGTGCGGTTGCTGGCCTACGAGCCATTGGCGCGGCTGCTGGTGAAAGCCGGCTTCGCGGTGGCCACCGCATTGGCGCTGGCCGAAGCCTGGGGCATCGAGGCGCTATCGTGGTTCGGTCAGGGCAGCCTCGGCGGCCGGCTGCTGGCCTCGGCGATATCGATCGGGCTGACCATGGCGGTCGCCCTCGGCGTGTGGGAGGCGGTGAACGCCGCGATCGACCGCCATCAGGCCCGGCTCGGCGCCAGCGAGCAGGCGGCGCGATCGGCCCGGCTGCGCACCTTGCTGCCGATGCTGCGGACCACCCTGATGATCGCCATCCTGACCATCGTGGCGCTAATCATCCTCAGCGAAATCGGGCTGAACATCGCCCCCTTGCTGGCCGGCGCCGGGGTGATTGGCCTGGCGATCGGCTTCGGCAGCCAGAGGCTGGTGCAGGACATCATCACCGGGCTGTTCCTGCTGCTGGAAAACGCCATGCAGGTCGGCGACGTGGTGACCCTGGGCGGGATGAGCGGCACGGTGGAAAATCTCTCGATCCGCACCATCCGACTGCGCGCGCTGGATGGCTCGGTCAACATCGTGCCGTTCAGCGCGGTCACTTCGGTCACCAACATGAGCCGGGATTTCGGCTATGCGGTGGTCGATGTCAGCGTCGGGCTGAACGAGGAAACCGACCGTATCGCCGACCTGTTGCGGGCGATTTCGACCGCTATGCGCGCCGAGGAAGTGTGGCGCGGGGCAATCCTGGCCGATCTGGAGGTGCTCGGGGTGGAGAAATTCCTGGCCAACGCCTGGGTGATGCGGGTGCGCATGCGCACCACGCCGGGGCAGCGCTGGGCAGTCGGGCGGGAATTGAACCGGCGCATCAAGCAATGCTTCGACGCGGAAAAGATCGAAAGCCCGATGACCAGCTATCGCGCGCTCGGGCTACCAACGCCCACGCCGGACGCCGCGCTGGCGGCGATGATCCAGGGTGGCGGCGGCACTTGAGCGTGGCCGTGATCGGCTGGCTGCGGCGCCAGCGCGGCGCGCGGCGCGATCTGCTGGCCGGCGGCCTGGGTGCGCTGGCCGCCGGTGCCTTGCCGCCGGTGCACGCGCTGCCGCTGCTGCTGATCAGCCTGCCCGGCCTGCTGCTGCTGCTGGACGAAGCTGGGCAGTGGCGCAGTGCGGCGCGCATCGGCTTCGCCTTCGGGTTCGGCCATCATCTGGTCGGGCTTTACTGGATCACCGCGGCTATTCTGGTCGAGGCCAGCAAGTTCTGGTGGCTGGTACCGCTGGCGGTGCCTGCGCTGGCCGCCGTGGTGGCATGTTTCATCGCCTTGCCCTGCGCGCTGGCAATCCGCGTGCCGGCAGGCGGCCGACGGGTGCTGGTGCTGGCCGGTGGCTGGGTGCTGGCCGACATTCTGCGCCAGTTTTTCGCCACCGGCTTTCCGTGGAACCCGCTCGGCAGCGTGTGGGCGGTGCCGGACCGGTTCGGCAGCATCATGCTGCAACCGGCTGCCCTGGTCGGGGTGCATGGGCTGACCTTGATGACGCTGCTGCTAGCGATGACGCCCTGGCTGGGCCGGCGCGCGATGCTGGCGGGCGCGATCGGGCTGGCGGCCTGGGCCGGGTTCGGCGTCTGGCGGCTGGACCAGCCGGCACCGCCGGCGACCGGGCTTTCGGTGGTGCTGGTGCAGGGCAACGTGCCGCAAGGCGAACACTGGACCCGCGATTTCGCGCTGACGGTGTTTCGGCGTTATCTCGGCCTGACCCGCAGCGGTGTTGGCGGACTGGGCAATCATGCATCGATCGTGGTGTGGCCGGAAACCGCGTTCTATCCGTTCCTGCTGGAACAGGATGCCGGCGCGCGGGCGGCGATTTACGCCGCCAGTGCCGGCCCGGCGCTGATCGGCGGGGTGCGGTTTAACCGCGCAGGCCGGCCGCTGAACAGCCTGATGGCGATCGATGGCCCCGGCCCGGTGCGCGCCAGCTACGACAAGGCACACCTGGTGCCGTTCGGCGAATATTCGCCATCCTGGCTACCGCTGATGCTCGGCATTGGGCCGGGTTTCGCGGCCGGCGGCGGGGCGCAAACCCTGCATATTCCCGGCGTGCCGCCGGTTGGGCCACTTATATGTTATGAAGCGATTTTCCCAGCCCAGATCGTCGATGCGGCCGATCGGCCGGACTGGTTGGTTAATGTGACCAACGATGCCTGGTTCGGCGACAGCAGCGGGCCGCGCCAGCATCTGGCCGCCGCCCGGCTGCGCGCGGTGGAAGAAGGGCTGCCGCTGATGCGTGCCGCCAACACCGGCATATCGGCCGGCTACGATGCGTTCGGGCGGGAGCTTGGCCGGCTGGACATGAACCTTGCCGGCACGCTGGTGCTGGCCCTGCCTGGCCGCCTGCCGCCAACCTGGTTCGCCCGGACCGGGCTGTGGACCCCGGCGTTGCTGGCGCTGGTTATGTTCGGCGTCGGGTTTGGCCGTCGTCGCGCGGGAAACAATTTTTAGACGTTTCTTTACCCCGTTAACCATTCATTGACCATCATGGGTTGTGCTGCTAATCTAGTTTCAACCATGATTTTGAGGCGGGTCTTGTCCGCTGAGACGGGCATCAGGTGCGCTTGGTCGGGCGGATTGCCTGATCGCGCGGATGTGGGCGCAGGATTTTAGGAGATCGGGATGGCGGCAGACGAGGCATTCGGCGGTGAGCGTGCAGACAAGGAGTCGCGCGCCAGCCCCGTCGATACCCATGTCGGTGCCCGCATCCGCCTGCGCCGGACGCTGATGGGGATGTCGCAGGAACGGCTGGGGGAGGCGCTCGGCCTGACCTTTCAGCAGGTGCAGAAATACGAGCGCGGGGTGAACCGGGTCGGTGCGTCCCGGCTGTTCGATCTGTCGCGGGTGCTGGACGTGCCGATCAGCTTTTTCTTCGACGATATGCCTGAACCGCTCGCCGGCATGCCGCCGCCGGTCAGCGGCAGCACGCGCCGGGTCTACGGTTTCGCCGACGCGCAGGACAGTTTCGGCGGCGGCAACATCGGCGACGACGCGCTGAACCGGCGGGAAACGCTGGAATTGATCCGCGCCTACTACAAGATCACCGACCCCAGCGTGCGCAAACGCGTGTTCGACCTGATCAAGTCGATGTCGAGCGAGTAGGCAACGGTTCGGCGCAATCTTAACGCGGCACTGGCGATAAATTGCGAGCGAGCGCTAAATCATCAAACGATGGGCTGACCGGCGGCACCCGATGCCCTATGGTCGTGGTCAATGTTGTCCGACCTCCCCAATCTGCTGACGCTTTCGCGCATCATCGCCATCCCCGTGATGGTGGTGCTCGCCGCGCTGCGCACGCCGGCCGGCGATCTGGCCGCCTGCACGGTGTTCGCGCTGGCCGGGATCACTGATTATTTCGATGGCAAGCTGGCGCGCGACCGCCAGCAAACTTCCGACCTCGGCCGCATGCTGGACCCGATTGCCGACAAGCTGCTGGTTGCGGCGGCGCTGATGATGGTGATCGGCATGGGGCGGATGAACGCGGCCAGCCTGTATCCCGCCATCGTTATCATGCTGCGCGAAATCCTGGTCAGCGGGCTGCGCGAATATCTCGCCGGGGTGCGGGTCGGGCTGCCGGTAACCAACCTGGCGAAATGGAAAACCGGCGTGCAAATGGGCGCCCTCGGCGCGCTGCTGGGCGGCGACAGCGCCGCCCCTTTGGTGTGGTTGCAGTTTCTACCGGTAACCCTGATCGGGGAAAGTATGCTATGGGTGGCGGCCGCGTTAACCTTGGCGACTGGCTGGGACTATCTGACCGCCGGCCTGCGCCATGCGGCGGCGCCGGGTGCTGCCACCAATGCCGAGCACGGCCACCAGTGATCGGCCCTACGCAAGGCGGTGCAGCCCCTCTCGATTCAGCCGGATAGGCTGTTATAAGCGGGAACATTGGGTGCTACACCGACCGGCCGGTCGGATTTTGCCAGAAGGATGTTTGACCGATGAACCGCACCGCTCCCGTTCGCCTTGCTCTGCTGGGTGCGACCCTGCTGCTTTCCGCCTGCGGCGAGGACAGCACACTGGGCAGGATGTTCGGCATTCCGCTGGCCGGCAGCGGCACCGCGCTCGGCGACACGATATCCTTCAAGCGCAACCCGAACCGCCCGGTGGGCGACGCACCGAACATCAACCGGGTGCTCGGCCGCGGCTACGATGAAGCGCCGCTGCTGCCGGAAGCTGGCAATGTCTGGCCGGGACCGCTGCCGCCGGACAAAACGATGTCCGACCTGCAACGCGAAGGCGTGCTGGGCAGCGATCCGGCCACCGAGCCGGCGCCCCGCCCCGCCGCCCGGCCCGCTGCCACCCCGACCGCCGCCGCCCATGGCCGGGTGCTGCAAACCCCGATGGGCCCCGGTGTGACCAGCGTCGGCGCCGATGGGCAAGAAACCGTGCTGCTGCCGAACGGCCAGCAAGGCACGGTCACCCAAGGCGCCAACGGCACCGCGATCGTTGCAATGCCCGATGGCCGCAGCTTTGTCGTTCCCGATCCGCGCTGAACCTGACGTGGTGGACCGCGTCGGCCAGATCAGGCTGCTGTATTTCGCCTGGCTGCGCGAACGGGTTGGGCATGGCGCGGAAACGATCGATCTGCCGCC
>JAYTQP010000245.1:0-4890 GCA_043746675.1 Rhodospirillales bacterium
TTCGTCTTCGTGCTGTCGGCGGTGATGTGCGGCATCGGCGGCGCGCTTTACGTGCCGCAAATCGGCATCATCAATCCCAGCGAATTTTCCCCGGCCAACTCGATCGAAGCGGTCATCTGGGTCGCCGTCGGCGGCCGCGGCACGCTGGTCGGCGCCATCCTCGGCGCAATCCTGGTGAATTTCGGCAAAACCATCTTCACCGGCGCCCTGCCGGAATTATGGCTGTTCGCGCTCGGCGCGCTGTTCATCCTGGTCACCTTACTCCTGCCCAACGGCGTACTCGGCCTGTTCGCCAAGCGGGCGCCCAAGCGCGCGCCCACCATCGTTGCGGAGCCTGCCGAATGAGACGCCCGCACAAGGACACCTTGCTCTACCTCAACGGCGTCTCGGTCAGCTTCGACGGCTTCAAGGCCCTCAACGCGCTCTCTTTGGTGGTCGAAAAAGGCGAAATGCGCGCCGTCATCGGCCCGAACGGCGCCGGCAAAACCACCATGATGGACGTCATCACCGGCAAAACCCGCCCCGATGAGGGCGACGTGATCTTCGGCAACGACATCGACCTCACCAAGCGCGACGAACCCGCCATCGCCGCCATGGGCATCGGCCGCAAGTTCCAGAAACCCACGGTGTTCGAACCGCATTCGGTCTGGGACAACCTTCTCCTCGCGTTGCAAGGCGACCGCCGCCCGCGCTTCACGCTGTGGGCGCGCGAAACCGCCGACGAACGCGAAAAGATAGACGCCATCCTCGCCACCATCCGCCTCTCCGATCTGCGCACCAGCCGCGCCGGCGATCTCTCGCACGGCCAGAAACAATGGCTGGAAATCGGCATGCTGCTGGCGCAGGAACCGCAATTGCTGCTGGTGGATGAACCGGTGGCCGGCATGACCGACGCCGAAACCGCGCAAACCGCCGAACTGCTGCGCGAGATCAACCGCACCCGCAGCGTGGTGGTGGTGGAACACGACATGGATTTCGTCCGCGCGCTCGGCGTGAAGGTGACGGTACTGCATGAAGGCTCGGTGCTATCGGAAGGCAGCATCGACCATGTCAGCGCCGATCCGAAGGTCATCGAAGTGTATCTGGGGCGCTGATATGTTGAAAGTTCAAGCGGTGGACTTGCATTACGGCGCCGCCATCGCCTTGCGCCAGGTCTCGTTGCAAGCCCGCGTGGGGGAAGTTACCTGCCTGCTCGGCCGCAACGGCGTCGGCAAAACCAGCCTGCTGCGGGCGATCACCGGCGTGCATCCGGTATCCGCCGGTAAGATAATCTGGAACGGCACCGACATCACCACCATGCCGACCTACGATCGCGCCAAACTCGGCATTTCCAGCGTGCCGCAGGGGCGCGATATTTTTCCGCTGCTGACGGTGCGGGAAAATCTGGAAACCGGCTTCGCGGTGCTGCCGCGCCGCGAACGTTTCGTGCCGGATGAAATTTTCGAGCTTTTCCCGATCCTGAAAACCATGCTCGGCCGCCGCGGCGGCGATCTCTCCGGCGGCCAGCAGCAGCAGCTCGCCATCGGCCGCGCCTTGGTGATGAAGCCGAAACTGCTGGTGCTGGATGAACCAACCGAGGGCATCCAGCCCAGCATCATCAAGGATATCGGCCGTGTCATCGAACTGCTACGCTCGCGCGGGGAAATGGCGATTTTGCTGGTCGAACAATATTTCGATTTCGCACGCGCTCTGGCCCAGCATATCGCGGTGATGGATCGCGGGGATATCGTGCTCGCCGGCGCGCGTGAGGATCTTGATGAACACGATGTCCGCCGTCGCCTCTCGGTCTGAACTGCAACGGGCCTGGGGGGATCTGATCGTCGAAATGAAATTGCGCGATGGCAAAACCGTGCTGGGGGATTTGCGTCAGGATGGCTGCCTGAAAGCCCGCTTTCCCCGCCCGGTCGATCTGGCGGAGGTGGTCACCCTCAACACCTCCGGCGGGGTTGCCGGCGGCGATCGCCTGCGCCTGTCCCTGCGCGTTGGCGCCGGCGCCTCCGCCTGCTTTGCCTCGCAAGCCGCCGAACGTTTCTACCGCGCGCTCGCAGCCGATCCGCCGGCGCAAATCCGCACTACCCTGCGACTGGACTCCGGCGCCCTGGCCGAATGGCTGCCACAGGAAAGCATCCTGTTCGACCGCTGCGCGCTGGACCGCAGCCTCGATGTCGAAATGCCCGCCGACGCGCGCTTCATCGGCGTCGAAGCCCTGGTATTCGGCCGCGCGCTGATGGGCGAAACCGTCCGCGATGCCCGCCTGTCCGACACGATCCGCATCCGCCGGAACGGAACATTGATCTTGCAGGAAGCTATCCGCGCAAACGGCGACCTCGCCGCGCTGCTCGCCCACCCCGCCATCGGCGCCAACGCCGCGGCAGTCGCCACGCTACTCTATGTCGGCCCGGACGCCGCATTGCGGCGCGACATGCTGCGCGAAGCCTGGAACGATGCAGCCGCCGAATGCGCCGCCAGCGCCTGGAACGGAATACTGGTCGGGCGGCTGGTGGCGGAAAACCCCGCCGCCTTGCGCGCCAGCGTGCGCACCGGGCTAAACTGCCTGCGCGATCGCCGCGCCTTGCCGCGGGTCTGGAATTGTTGAGGAAAATGCCATGAACCTGACGCCGCGCGAGAAGGACAAGCTGCTGATTGCAATGGCCGCGATGGTGGCGCGTCGGCGGCTGGAACGTGGAGTCAAGCTGAACTACCCCGAAGCGATCGCGCTAATCTCGGACTACGTCGTCGAAGGCGCCCGCGACGGCCGCACCGTCGCCGACCTGATGCAGGCCGGCGCGCACGTCATCACCCGCGCGCAGGTGATGGAGGGCATCGCCGAAATGATCCACGACGTGCAGGTGGAAGCCACCTTCCCCGACGGCACCAAATTGGTGACCGTGCATGCGCCGATCCGGTAAGGAATCCGATGATGATCCCAGGCGAAATCGAAACTCTTCCCGGCGACATCGAACTGAATGTCGGCCTGCCCCGCACGCCGCTGACCGTCGCCAACACCGGCGACCGGCCGATCCAGGTCGGCAGCCACTATCACTTCGCCGAAACCAACCCAGCCCTGCAATTCGACCGCGCCGCCGCCCGCGGCCAACGGCTGGACATCGCCGCCGGCACCGCCGTCCGCTTCGAACCCGGCCAAAGCAGAGACATCGTTCTGATACCCTTCGAAGGCGCACGAAAAATCTTCGGCTTCCGTGGCGACGTGATGGGGAACCTGTAATGGCGCGCATTTCCCGCCGTGCCTATGCCGACATGTTCGGCCCCACCGTCGGCGACCGCATGCGGTTGGCGGATACCGAACTCTGGGTCGAAATCGAACAGGATTTCACCAGCTACGGCAATGAAGTGAAATTCGGCGGTGGCAAGGTCATCCGCGACGGCATGGGCCAGTCCCAGGCCAGCCAGGCGCAAGGTGCGGCCGATACCGTGATCACCAACGTCGTCATCATCGACCATTGGGGCATCGTCAAAGCCGATGTCGCCATCGCCAACGGACGGATCGCCGCGATCGGCAAGGCCGGCAACCCCGATGTGCAGCCCGGCGTTACCATCATCATCGGACCTGGCACCGAAATCATCGCCGGCGAGGGCAAAATCCTCACCGCCGGCGGCATCGACGGCCATATCCATTTCATCTGCCCGCAGCAGGTGGACGACGCGATTGCATCCGGCATCACCACCATGGTCGGCGGCGGCACCGGGCCCGCCACCGGCACCGCGGCCACCACCAGCACGCCCGGCCCGTGGCACCTGGCGCGCATGCTGCAAGCCGCCGAGGGTCTGCCGGTCAACCTCGCCTTCGCCGGCAAGGGCAACGCATCCCAGCCGCAGGCGCTGGAAGAAATGATCCGTGCCGGCGCATCATCGTTGAAGCTGCACGAGGACTGGGGCACCACCCCGGCGGCGATCGATTGCTGCCTTTCGGTCGCCGATCGTTTCGATATCCAGGTGATGATCCACACCGACACCTTGAACGAAAGCGGCTTCGTGGAGGACACCATTGCCGCCTTCAAGGGCCGCACCATCCACGCCTTCCACACCGAAGGTGCGGGCGGCGGTCACGCGCCGGATATCATCAAGGTCGCCGGCCTGCCCAACGTGCTGCCAAGCTCCACCAACCCCACCCGCCCCTACACCGCCAACACGCTCGATGAGCATCTGGACATGCTCATGGTCTGCCACCACCTCGACCCCTCGATCCCGGAAGATGTCGCCTTCGCCGAAAGCCGCATCCGCAAGGAAACCATCGCGGCCGAGGACATCCTGCACGACATCGGCGCGCTCTCGATGATCTCGTCCGACAGCCAGGCCATGGGCCGCGTCGGCGAGGTCGCCATCCGCACCTGGCAAACCGCCCACAAGATGAAGCTGCAACGCGGCGCTTTGCCCGGCGATACCGCGCGGTCCGACAATGTCCGGGTCAAGCGCTACATCGCCAAATACACCATCAACCCGGCGATCACGCACGGGATCGCCCACCGCGTGGGCTCGGTGGAAGTCGGAAAATTAGCGGATCTCGTCCTCTGGAAGCCCGCGTTTTTTGGAGTGAAGCCCAGTCTGATCATCAAGAGCGGCATGATCGCGGCGGCTCCCATGGGCGACCCTAATGCATCCATTCCCACCCCGCAGCCGGTGCATTATCGGCCCATGTTCGCGGCGTTTGGCCGAGGTCCCGAGAAATCGCTCACGTTCGTCTCCGAAGCCGCGTTACTCGACGCGGATTTTCGGGCGTTGGGTCTTCGCAAAACCCTCGAAGCCGTCAAACACACGCGCAAGGTCCGCAAGGAACACATGATTCACAACGACGCGCTGCCACACATCGAGGTCGACTCCGAGACCTACGAAGTGCGTGCGGACGGTGAATTTCTGGTGTGCGAACCAGCG
>JAYTQP010000246.1:0-5475 GCA_043746675.1 Rhodospirillales bacterium
GCGGTGCGCACGATCTACGCCGAGGGCCTGGCCATCGCATCCGCCTTGGGCTGCCGGCCAGCGGTAGACCTCGACCGCGCCGTGCAGTTCGGCCGACGCATGGCGCATCGGCCAAGCATCCTGCAAGACCTCGATCTCGGCCGCCCGCTGGAAATCGACGGCCTCTATTCGGCCACCCTGGAACTCGCGGCCTTGGTCGGGGTTCCAACACCAACGCTAACCTTGCTGGTCGCACTGGTAAAATCGCGGGCGCGGGCGAGCGGGCTTTACGCGGGCTAGCCCAAGCCGCTTTGACATCAACCACGCGTTCGGCAAGAACGTCGCCCCGCCCGGCACCGCCCAGGATGCCCGGACGGCCGACGACAAACGGGACCCGCCATGAACGCCGAACAGCTTCCACCCCATGCGCTCGCCCCCGCGGACGTGCAGCTTCTCGGCTTCCCCGGCCCGTTCACCGATTGGGGCGTCGCCCTGGTACGCGCCGCGCTGGAAGCTGCCGGCCAAACCGTAGCGACGCTTGGTGTCGGCAGCGCGCCGAGCGCAGCGCCGGCCGGCACCACCCGGCTCTGGGTCGGGCATGGCCCGATCTACCAGCCACCCAGCAGCACGCTACCGACCATCGTTTTTCTCGATAACCCCGCCGATGCGCTGGAACGCCTGATCGCCGACCCGGCCGGCACGCATAAGCTGCTCGGCGCGATGACGCAGACACTCGCGCCCCTCGGCGCCGTTTTGCGAAAACCCGACACGCTGCTGATCCGGCCAGCCGACGCCGCCAGCGCCGCTTCCCGCATCGCCGACGCCATCGTGCCGGGCGCCGAACCGACCGCCCCGAGCCCGCCGCCACCCGCTGCGGCCTGCGGAACCCTGCCCGACCTGGCGCGCATAACCGTCGATGCGCTGCTGGCGCCAATGCTCGAAACCGTCGTCTCCGGCACGCGTCAAAGTTTCGCGTTGCCGCGCGAATGCCTGATGTGGCAACCCAACGAACCGGCGCCCGCCGTGGTGGATCTGACCGGCCCGGCCCGGCCGGTGTTCTTCGGCCCCTATTTTCAATTCCTGCCCGGCTGGTGGCAGGTGGAAATCGATCTGTTCTTCTCCAACGACGTCGCCGACGCCAGCTTCGCCATCGAGTTTTTCGGTGAAGCCATCATCAAAAAAATCCGCTTCCGGCCCAAGCGCGGCGGCCTGTTTCGCGCCAGTTTCACTGTCAATATCGAAGACCCGCAGATCGGCATGGAATTGCGCGTCTGGGTAGAACGCGGCACGATCGAAGGGTGGCTGGGCATAAATCGGATCACCTTCCAACCCAGTTCGCCGCCAGGCTAGCAGGCAACGAACCAGGCGTTTTCGGGCGCTCAACCGCATCGATACTCAGTTCGCCTGATATCCCGAAAATCCCCACCTTGCCGTCATTGCAAGCCCTTGCGAAGCGATCCAGACCACCCCCGGAAGGTTGGTTCAGCGGCTGGATTGCTTCGCAACGGCTCGCAATAACGGGGGCGGGTCGTAGGGCGTGCGAAACGGGTTAGCCCGCATTTCTCAGAGGAGCGCGCGATGCTTGCGCCGGGATTGTTCGTCGCTGGCGCGGTGAGGAAGGCGGCCTGGACACGATGTCCAGGCAAGCGACGAAAAATGCCCCCTTCGAACAAGGCAGATGCGGACATGGCCAAGCCAGCATGCGCGTGGGAAGGAGGGTCCACCGCCATGATGCTGGGACATCACGGCAAGGGTCCGACGCTCCCAGGCGCAAAAAGCACCGCCGGACCGACCCGGCAGACTTTCCGGACCGACACTAAGGCTCGAACAGAATTTGCACGCGCGGGGTGGGATAGCGGGTGATGCCGAATTCCACCACCGCGCCGGCGGCATCAACATTGATGTTCTCGGTCACCAGCAGCGGCGCGTTGCGCGGCATATGCAGCAAATGCGCCTCCCGCGCGGTCGGCATCCGCGCCGTCACCCGCGTTGCCTGCCGCCGGTAATCTGCCACCCCCATTTCCGCCAAGGCCGCTGAAATCGCTGGCTCGGTCTGCAACATCACCAGCAGGCGCGGAAACCGCTGCACCGAAAAATGATGCTCGCCGATGCTCACCGGCCGCCCGTTGGCCAGCCCGAGCCGTTCCAGCAGCACCACCGGCGCGCCCACGTCCAGCCGCAGCCCGGCGGCAACCGGTGGCTCGGCGGGAATTTCGGCCAGCCGCAAGGCAACGCCAGACGGTTCCTTGTTATGTCGCCGTATCCATTCGGAAAACCGCGTGCGGCTGGAAACGATATAGTCCAGCACATCCTCTGCCACGAAGCTGCCGCGCCCCTGCGCAATCCGCACCAGCCCGGCGCGCGACAATTCTTCCAGCGCCCGCCGCACCGTGTGGCGATTGACCGCGAACCGCAGCGCCAGTTGCGCTTCCGATGGCAGCCGCGCCCCGGGCGCCAACCTCCCGTCCGCCACCTCGGCTTCCAGCGCAACCATGATCTGCCGCCAGCGCGCCACCCCATCTGTCATCCGAACTTCATCCTGCCGCGCGTCCCGATCCGCTTGAATGGCTTGACCCTAGCGCGGCGACGCGATACTTGTCTAGACATCTACACAAGCTCCGGAGCCTTCGCAGTGTCCGAACCCCCGATCGCCGCCCGCCAGCATTGGATGGCCGTGCTGGCCCGCGCCAGCGAAGCCGAAATGGCCGCCTTGCTCGCCACCTGCCCGGCGCTGCCGCCGCATATCCGCCTGCGCGGCCCCGAATCCGGCCTGGTGATGCTGCGCGGCCGCGCCGGCGGCGCCGGGTCGCAGTTCAACCTCGGCGAAATGTCGGTCACCCGCTGCACCGTGCGCAATGAAGCCGGCTTCGTCGGCCACGCCTATATCCAGGGCCGCGCGCATGGCCGCGCCACGCTCGCCGCCGCAATCGACGCGGGCTTGCAGGACCCGGCGCGCCACGCTGCCTTGCAGGACGGCGTGATCATGAAGCTGGCCGAGGCCCAGGCCGAAGCGCGCGACGGCCAATCCCGCCGCGCCGCCGCCACCCGGGTCGATTTCTTCACCATGGCAACGATGCGGTCCTGACCGTGCACCTCACCCTCGCAGGCTTTGCCGATCCAGTCGCCGACGCCCAGACCGCCTTTCGCGCCGTGCTCAGCGCGCTGTCCCGCCCTGGCAGCATCCACTCGGTTGCCAGCGGCCTAACCCCGCCGCCGCCACTCAACCAAGCCGCCGCCGCCGTGCTGCTGGCCCTGGTGGATGGCGACACCAGCCTGTTCAGCAGCTTTCCCACCGCGCAAGGCTGGGTGCGATTTCATTGCGGTATCAACCCGCTTGACGATCCCGCCGCCGCCGGCTTCGTGCTGGCAGACGCATTGCCCGATCTGGCAACCCTTCAGAACGGCAGCGACGAGGCGCCGGAGGACGCCGCGACCGTCATCCTGCAACTCCCCAGCCTGACGGACGGCCCCACCCGCATCCTGCAAGGCCCCGGCCTGCAAGCCACCGCCACCATCCGCGCCGCCGGCCTGCCGGTGGACTTCGTCGAACGCTGGGCCGCCAACCACGCGCTGTTTCCGCGTGGCATCGACCTGATCCTGTGCGTCGGCGATCAACTGCTCGCCTTGCCGCGCAGCGTCACCGTGAAGGGGGGCTGAGCGATGGCCTATGTCGCGGTCAAAGGCGGAGAACGCGCGATCGACGCCGCCCACGCCTGGCTCGCCGAAGCCCGCCGCGGCGATCCAGCGATGCCGGAACTCACTTTGGCGCAAATCCAGCAACAAATGGGCCGCGCGGTCGATCGGGTGATGGCCGAAGGCTCGCTCTACGACCCCGAACTCGCCGCACTCGCAATCAAGCAAGCCCAAGGCGATCTGATCGAGGCAGCGTTCCTGCTTCGCGCCTACCGCACCACCCTGCCGCGCTTCGCCTATGCCGCACCGGTGGACACCGCGAAAATGGTGCTGCGCCGCCGCATTTCGGCGGTCTACAAGGATCTGCCCGGCGGCCAGTTGCTCGGCCCAACCTACGACTATACCCACCGGCTACTGGATTTCGCCCTCGCCGCCGGCGGCACCCCACCCGCCGCCGCGCAGGCCGCCCCGGTGGCACCGATGCCGCGCGTCGCCGACATCCTCGCCCAGGAAGGGCTGATCGAAACCCACGCCGACAGCGGCGCCGAACCCGGCGACCTCACCCGCGAACCGCTCGCCTTCCCGGCCGAACGCGATGTGCGATTGCAAGCTTTGGCGCGCGGCGATGAAGGGTTTCTGCTCGCCATGGGCTATTCCACCCAGCGCGGCTGGGGCGGCAGCCACCCCTTCGTCGGCGAATTGCGGGTGGGCGCGGTCGGCATCGAAATCACCCCGCCCGAACTCGGTTTCGCCATCGATATCGGCGATGTCATGCTGACCGAATGCGCGCTGGTCAACCAGTTCAAAGGCTCCAAAACCGTGCCGCCGCAATTCACCTCCGGCTACGGCCTCACCTTCGGCCACGCCGAGCGCAAGGCGATGGGCATGGCCCTGGTGGACCGCGCCATGCGCGCCGAGGAGCTTGGCGAGGACGCCACCGCGCCGGCGCAAAACATCGAATTCGTGCTCTACCACAGCGATAATATCGAGGGCACCGGCTTCGTCGAGCATCTGAAACTGCCGCACTACGTCGATTTCCAGAGCGAACTGGAAGCCATCCGCCGCATGCGGAAGGAAATCCCATGACCCGGGTTGAGGGCTACAACTTCGCCTACCTCGACGAACAGACCAAGCGCATGATCCGCCGGGCGCTGCTCAAAGCGGTCGCCATTCCCGGCCATCAGATCCCGTTCGGCAGCCGCGAAATGCCGCTGCCCTATGGCTGGGGCACCGGCGGCATCCAGATCACCGCCGCCGTGCTCGGACCGCAGGACGTGCTGAAGGTCATCGATCAGGGCGCCGACGACACCACCAACGCGGTCTCCATCCGCCGCTTCTTCGCCAAAACCGCCGGCGTCGCCACCACCACCAGCACCACCGCCGCCACCGTGATCCAAACCCGCCACCGCATCCCCGAAGCCCCGCTCAACGAAAATCAAATCCTGGTCTATCAGGTGCCGCAGCCCGAGCCGTTGGTAAAACTGGAACCCAGCCGCGCCGAAACCCGCCGCATGCACGCGCTGGCCGAATATGGCGCGATGCATGTCCGGCTCTATGAGGACATCACCCGCTACGGCCAGGTCGCCATCAGCTACGACTACCCGGTGATGGTGAACCAGCGTTATCTGATGGCGCCTAGCCCGATCCCGGCCTTCGATAATCCCAAACTCCATATGATGCCGGCGCTGCAATTGTTCGGCGCCGGACGCGAAAAACGCATCTACGCGGTGCCGCCCTACACAAATGTAGGCAGCCTGGATTTCGAGGACCACCCATTCCGCGCCGGCCGCGCGCCGCACCCATGCGACCTGTGCGGATCGGATACTTCCTACCTCGATGAAGTCGTGATCGACAACGCTGGCG
>JAYTQP010000247.1:0-2336 GCA_043746675.1 Rhodospirillales bacterium
CGGCACGATATTTACGGCCTGGCCGGGCTGGGCGTGCTGGTGCCGGCATTGGGCAGTCTGGTGCTGGGGCTGGCGGTCAGCGCCGAAGCATTGGCGGCACCGGCAGCGCACGCGCTTTCGGTGCTGGATGAGATCTATCAGGAGGAATTATGGGGCCGCGACGCACAAGCCCACGCCGGACGGCTGCTTGTGGCCGACGATGTGGCGGTGGCGGCGCGGTTTCTGGCTTTGGCGCGCGCCGTATGATCGATGCCGCGATCGGCTTCATCCAGGCCCATGCCGCCTGGGCGCCGCCGATCGTGTTCGCCTTCGCGTTCTTCAAGTCGCTCGCCTTCGTGTCGATGGTGGTGCCGGCGGGGATTATTCTGGTGACCCTGGGCGGGCTGCTCGGCGCCAGCGGGCTGGATTTCGTGCCGATCTGGCTGGCGGTGAGCCTAGGCGCCGCGCTGGGGGATTGGGTGTCCTACGCGATCGGCGATTGTCTGAAAGACCGGGCAAGGCTGATCTGGCCGTTTTCGCGTCGGCCGGACCTGCTGGTCCGCGGCGAAGCGTTCTTCCGCCGCTATGGCGCGCTCAGCGTGGTGCTGTGCCGGTTCTTCTCGCCGCTGCGCGCCACCGTGCCGTTGCTGTGCGGGGTGTTCGAAATGCCGTGGTGGCGGTTTCAGATCGCTAATTTTCTGTCCGCGCCGCTTTGGGCCTTCGCGCTGCTGGCGCCGGGCGAGGTGCTGGCCAGGTGGTTCAGGTAAAGACGTCCGCGAATACCGCCTGCAACGCCGCATCCACCGCCGCCATGCTGGCCGGAACACCGAGCGCGCGCAGGCTGGTGACGCCATGTTCGCTGATGCCGCAGGGCACGATGCCACCGAAATGCGACAAATCCGGCGCCACGTTCAAGGCGAAGCCGTGCCAGCTCACCCAGTGCGTCACCCGCACGCCGATGGCGCCGATCTTTGCCTCTGTGCCGGTGGCGCGATCGGCGACCCAGATGCCAACCCGTCCGGCGCGGCGTTCGCCCTGCACCCCGAAGCCGGCCAGGGTGCGGATCATCAGTTCTTCCAGCGCGTTGACGAAGCAGCGCACATCGCGCGCCGGGGCAATCCCGTGCCGGCGGGTCAGATCCAGCATCACGTAGCCGGTGCGCTGGCCAGGGCCATGATAGGTCCATTGCCCGCCGCGCCCGGCGGCAAAGGTGGGAAACTGGCCCGGGTCGCGCAAATCCGCCGGATCGGCCGAGGTGCCGGCAGTGTAGAGCGGCGGATGCTCGACCAGCCAGACCTGTTCGGCCACCGTGCCGGCATGGATGCCAGCGATCCGCGCCTGCATCGCCGCGATCGCCGCCGGATAGGGCACGAGCCCCGGCGCGGTCGTCCATTCGATCGGCGGCGCGTTTTCGGCGGTTGATGCGCCCGATGTCATCCTCTATACCCCGGCTTCTTCACGATGCGGTCGTGGCGAAATGGTAGACGCGCAAGCTTGAGGTGCTTGTGGGGGAAACCCTGTGGAAGTTCGAGTCTTCTCGACCGCACCAGTGAAGATTTTTTTCGATTGCCGGACTGCGTTGAGGATCGCGCGTGCGACGCGATCCAAACCGGCGATCACGGCGTTTTCACATCGGTTTCGTCACGGCTAATGGTAGATTCGTGTCAAAACCGGGAGCCGGCCATGCCGATCAAACAATATATCGCCTACCGCAACGCGGTGGACGCGGAAAACCAGCAACGGATCGCATCGCATCAGGCCAGCGTTGCCGCCGTCGCGCCCGGTGCCAATCCGCTCAATCTGATCGCCGACGGCGATAGCTGGTTCGACTATCCGCTCGGCGGCGCGATCCCGCTGGTGGACCACACCGATGTGATCGCGCAGTTGCGCACCGCCTTGAAACCGGGATCGCTGCTGCTCAGCCTGGCGCATGCCGGGGATGCCACCACCACCATTCTCGGCGCCACCAAGCGGCAGGTGTTCGCGGCGGCGTTGGCCGACCCGGCGCACGGCACCTTCGACGCCATCCTGTTTTCGGCCGGCGGCGACGACTTGGTTGGGGAGCAGTTCCGCTTCTGGCTGCGCGATGCCGCCAAGGCCGACAACGACCCGGCGCACGCCATCGATGCGGTCGCCTTGGCCGGCGTGCTCACCGTGATCAAGGCCGGGTATCTCGATCTGGTGGCGCTGCGCAACAAAACCTTGGGGCCGAACGCGCCGATTTTTGTGCACGCCTATGATTTCGCGCTGCCGGATGGTCGCGGGGCCTGCACATTGGGGCCGTGGCTGCTGCCATCGCTGGCCGATCGCGGCTGGATGGCCGCCGATGCCCCGCCGAGCGCGGCCGATCTGGCGCG
>JAYTQP010000248.1:0-4416 GCA_043746675.1 Rhodospirillales bacterium
TACCTATTTTCCACGACCAAGCGCGTTGCTGCGGATCGGTCGAAGCACGAGGTTTTTAATGCGCATGCTGTCTGACCCGCTCCGCGCCTGGCGCACGCTGCTGGCGCCGCTGGCGCTGGCCTGTAGCCTAGCCGCCTGCGCCACCCCGCCGCCGGCGAGCGATCCCGATGCAGTGGCCGAGTTCAAGCAGTTGAACGACCCGCTGGAGCCGGCCAACCGGGTTGCGTATGCGATCAACGATGGGCTGGACACCGCAATCCTGCGGCCGATCGCGGTCGCCTACAACTACACCACCGCGCCGGGGGTGCGGGCGCGGGTGCATAATTTCCTCGATAATCTCGGCACTCCGGTCACCATGGTCAACGACATGCTGCAAGGCAAGCCGCGCCGCGCCGGCGATACGCTGATGCGGCTGTTGCTGAACACCACGCTCGGCGTTGGCGGCTTCTTCGATGTCGCTGGCGAATGGGGCTGGCCGGCGCATGACAGCGACCTCGGCATGACCTTCGCAACATGGGGCGTGCCGGAAGGCCCCTATCTGATGCTGCCGCTGCTCGGCCCGTCCAACCCGCGCGACGCGGTGGGCATGGTGGGCGACACCTTCCTGGCGCCGACCGGCTATCTGCCGCACGGGCTGGCAAACACTGTTTTCAGCGACAGCAAAACGGTGATTTCGGCGGTTGATGCGCGTGCTGCGGTGGTGGACGATCTGGACAAGATCAAGGCGCAGGCGCTCGATCCCTATGCCACCATTCGCAGTCTGTCCCGTCAGCACCGGCAGTCCAAAATCGACGAGATCGGGGCCGACACAAGCCAAACCCCGCCGGCGGCGTGGATCGTGCCAAAATGAACCCCAGCCCCGGACAGGATCGCCCAACCATGCCGAACCGTCGCACGTTTTCCCTGCTTGCCGGGCTGTTCGTGTTGGCCCCCGGGCTGATCCTTCCCGGCAACGCCCGCGCGGCGCCGACCGACCAGGCCAGCAGCTTCGTCGCCACTTTGCTGAAAGACCTGTCCAACGTGGTCAACGGCAGCGCGCCGGTGGCAGCCCAGCAGGCGGCCCTGCGCCAGATCATTTTCGAACGGGTCGATATCGACAGCGTCGCACGCTTCTGCCTCGGCCGCTTCTGGCGCACCGCAACCCCGCAGCAGCAGCAGGATTATACTGCGGTTTTCCGCAACGTCATGGTCGCCAACATCACCGGCAAGGTCGGCGATTACAAAGGCGTCAGCTTCACTGTCGGGGCCGCCCAGCCGCGCGAAGACATGGTTGCCGTCAGCAGCATCGTCACCCGTCCCGGCAATGCGCCGAACAAGGTGGAGTGGATGGTATCGGCGGCCGGCGGCAGCCCGAAGGTGATCGACGTGATCGCCGAAGGCACCAGCCTGCGGCTAACCCAGCGTGGCGACTACTCGGCGTTTTTGTCACGTAACAATAACGACGTCCAGGCACTGATCGACGCAATGAAGAAGCAGACCGCAGCGGCGAACTGATATGCCGTCGGTTCGCACCGCGACCCTGGAGATCTTTTATCGAGCGTACGGCCCGACGGCTGGCCGGCCAGTTATTTTGCTGCATGGGTTTCCTGATGATGTCGGTGCCTATGACGCGGTAGCACCGGTGCTGGCAGCGGATGGGTATCGGGTGCTGGTGCCATGGCTGCGGGGCTATGGGCAGACCCGGTTTCTGGATCCGGCCACGCCACGCTCTGGCGAGCAGGCGGCACTGGGTGCTGATCTGCGCGACTTCATGGATGCGCTGGCGATCGGACAGGCGGTGCTGGCGGGGTATGATTGGGGCGGCCGGGCAGCGTGTGTGGTCTCGGCGCTGTGGCCGGAACGGGTGCGCGGACTGGTGACGATCGGCGGTTATAATATTCAGCATATCGCGTCGGCTGGTGTGCCGATTTCGGTCGATGGCGAATGGCGGCTTTGGTATCAGTGGTATTTCCAGACCGAGCGCGGCCGGGCCGGGCTGGCGGCCAACCGGGCGGCGATTTCCCGGCTGCTATGGCAGTTATGGTCGCCGAACTGGGCGTTCTCCGATGCGACGTTCGCGGCGGCGGCGGCGAGTTTCGACAATCCGGATTTCGTCGATGTGGTGATCCATTCGTATCGGCACCGTCATCAGAATGCCGTCGGCGATCCAGCGCTGGCCGCGATCGAGGCGGCACTGGCGCGGATGCCGGTGATTTCGGTGCCGGCGATCGTGCTGGAAGGTGCCGCCGACGGTGTGCGGGCGCCCGACGTGGACGACCTTGCGCGCCATCGTTTCACCGGCGCCTACCAGCGCCATGTGCTGCCCCGCATCGGCCATTTCCTCTCGCATGAAGCGCCGGAAGCAGTGATCGATGCGGTTCGGGCCTGCTCCGCGTAGGCGACGCCGGCAGTCGTGCCTTGGCCGCGGTTGGGTTCCCACACCGCGGCGCACCTACCGAAAGACATAGCTGGCCAGCAATTGCTTGGCTTCGTCGAGCACGCGCTGGCGGGCGGGCGGATCGGGCTGCTCGAAGGCCACCGCCAGCAGCCGGTCGCCAACCTCGGTGGCAATCCGCAAACGCCAGCCGAAATCCGCATCAGGGGTCAGGTCGAACGCTTCGACCAGAAATTCCCGCACCATTTCCGCCACCTGGCCGGAACCGGCCTCGGCATCCCGGGTCGGACGGCTGATTGCCCGGCCGCTGCCCGGCGTGCCGTAGGCGACGGTGCGAAAATCCGGGTTGGCATCGAGATAGGCGACGAAGGCATCCACCACCAGGCCAAGAAACGCGCCAGGGTCGGCCGGGAACGCCATCATCAACTGAAGCCCAAGAGCTTCCTGGAACAACCCCATGTGGCGCAGCGCAATCGCATCCACGATCGCCTGCTTGTCCGGAAAAAACCGATAGAGCGCGCCAACCGAAAGCCCGGCCGCGGTGGCAATGCTCGCCGTGGTCAAGGCTTCGACCATCACCCCGCGCGCCAGCAGGCCGGACGCCGCGCCCAGCACCCGCTGCACGGTTTCCTGGCTGCGGCCCTGAACCGGGGCGCGCCGGCTGCGATTATCGTGAATGCCTGCATCGCTCATGTCGCCGATGTAACCCCGATGCCCAAACGATTCCAAGTAAGCGATGCCAAGTAAACGATGCCAAGTAAACGACGCCAGTTGACTTCGGCGATGCTGCAATGCAAACCACGAACGCGACGTCGGGTTCGCGTTTTAGTCGGAGAATTGCGAAATGGGTATCCCCTTGCACCAGGCCCTGCGCGTCGGCGCCTATGTCGTCAAGCAGCATCTGCTCGGCCGTAAGCGCTATCCGCTGGTGCTGATGCTGGAACCCTTGTTCCGCTGCAACCTGGCCTGCGCCGGCTGCGGCAAGATCGACTACCCTGCCGAAATCCTCAACCAGCGCCTCTCCGTCGCCGAGTGCCTCGAAGCGGTCGATGAATGCGGCGCGCCTGTGGTGGTGATCGCCGGCGGCGAGCCGCTGCTGCACAAGGAAATCGATCAGGTCGTGCGCGGCATCATCGCCCGCGGCAAATACGTGATCGTCTGCACCAACGCCCTGCTGCTGGAAAAGAAGATGGACCTGTTCAAGCCGAACAAGTTCTTCTCCTGGTCGGTTCATCTGGACGGCAACCGCGAAGACCACGACCGCTCGGTCTGCCAGGACGGCGTCTACGACCGCTGCGTGTCCGCAATCGCCAAAGCCAAAGCCGCCGGCTTCCGCACCATCATCAATGCCACCCTGTTCAACAACGCCGACCCCGAACGGATGGCCAACTTCTTCGACGACGTCATGGCCATGGGCATCGACGGCATCAGTGTTTCCCCCGGCTACGCCTACGAACGCGCGCCCGATCAGCAGCACTTCCTCAACCGCCTCGCCACCAAGGAATTGTTCCGCAACATCTTCGCCCGCGAAAAGGCCAAAACCAAAGCCAACCCGAAACGGCAGAAATGGGCCTTCAACCAGTCCAGCCTGTTCCTGGATTTCCTTGCCGGCAACCAAACCTACCACTGCACCCCCTGGGGCAACCCAACCCGCACCTATTTCGGCTGGCAACGGCCCTGCTACCTGCTCGGCGAAGGCTACGCCAAAACCTTCAAAGAACTGATGGAAACCACCGACTGGGACAAATACGGCACCGGCAACTACGAAAAATGTGCCGACTGCATGGTCCATTCCGGCTACGAAGCCACCGCCGTCGCCGCCGCCGTCACCAAACCCTGGCAAGCCCTGAAAGTCGAACTCGGCGGCATCAAAACCGAAGGTGACATGGCCCCGGACGTTTCCCTCGCCAACCAACGCCCCGCCGAATACTCGTTCAGCCGCCACGTCCAACAAGCGATGGACCGCCTGAAACACGAAAAACCAGCGCGGACGCTGGTCGACGCTGAGGACTGAGGGAAGCAGCAAGGCCAGGGCGCTGCCC
>JAYTQP010000249.1:0-5225 GCA_043746675.1 Rhodospirillales bacterium
GAACTTCCCCGGCACCGGCCTCGATGCCGCCCGTGCGGTTTGCAGCGCCGGCCCGCTCGCCCGCATCATGGGCGAACACCCCGAGGACCTGAAAGCCAAGGTCCTCGCCGCGGTCGCCGAAATCCTGTCGCCCTACGTCGTTGGCGACCGGGTGGAATTGCCGGCATCGGTCTGGATCGTTACGGCGGACATGCGCTAACCCGGCATTCGCGCCGCTAGCCGTCTTCCCGCCCGACCGGCCATTCGTTGACCAGCGTGTAGCCGACGCCGAGCAGCACCGGGCCGACGAAGATGCCGAGCAGCCCGAATGCAAGCGCGCCGCCGAGCACCCCAAGCATGGTCAGCAGATAGGGCAGATGCGCCCCTCGGGCGATGAAATACGGCCGAATGAGGCTGTCCGCGCCGCTGATCACGATGCCGCCCCACAGCCCGAGAAAAATCCCGCTGACCATGTTCCCGCTCGACAGCAGCCAGAGCGAGGCCGGGATCCAAATCACCGGCGGCCCGATCGGCAGAACCGACAGGCCACCGGCCACCACGCCGAGCAGCAGCGGCCGTGGCACGCCGGCCAGCCAAAGCCCGAAGATGGTCAGCAACCCCTGCACCACCGACGTGCCGAGGATGCCGTAGACCACGCCCCGAATGGTATCGCCGGTCACCGTGATCAGCCGTTGCGCCTGCGCCCCGGCAATGCGCATCAGCAGGGATTGCAGTTTTGCGGCCAGTTGGTCGCCCGACGCATAAAGGAAAAACGCCACGATCAAGGCAAGCAGAAATTCCAGCACCCCATTGGCCAGCCCGAGCAGCAGGCGCAGGCCGAATTCGGCGGCGATGCCGAAATAGGGCCGAAAAAATTCGACCATCACGGTCAGATCGCGCGCCCAGCTATTCCACAGCCGGGCGAAATCCGCGCCAATGGCAGGGATCCCGGCCACCCAGCCGGGCGCGCTCGGCAGCCCGGCGGCGAAGGCATCGGCGGCGATCTGCTGGATGTCCTTGACATCGGTGCCGCCGGTGGGCGCCACCAGCGCCAGCGGCAGCACCACCACCAGCGCGGTGGTCAGCACCATGGCCACGGCGGCGGTCTTGCGGCCGATACGGGCGGCGCGTTGCAGCCATTGGTAGGCCGGCCAGGTGGTAAAGGTCAGGATCGCCGCCCACAGGATGGCCGAGAAGAACGGCAGCAGCACCAGCACGCAGCCGGTGGCGATCCCGCCGAACAGCAGCCCCATCAAAATTCGTTCGGCCTTCATGTGCTGTCCCCGATTACGCCGGCAAATCTAACCCAAACCGGACGATCGGGGAATTCGCCAAGTTGGCTGGCACGCGGCGTCGGTTGGCTGTAGCGTCATCGCCAAAGGGGAGTGACGCTCGATGCCGCGCCTGGCCGCCAATATTTCGATGATGTTCAATGAACATGCGTTCCTCGACCGCTTCGCCGCCGCCCGCAAGGCCGGCTTCGAGGCGGTCGAGTTTTTGTTTCCGTATGAATTTCCCGCCGCCGCCCTGCGCGCCCGGCTCGATGATGCCGGCCTGAAGCAGGTGCTGTTCAACATGCCGCCCGGCGACTGGGCCCATGGCGAACGCGGCATTGCATCTCTGCCCGGTCGCCAGCAGGAATTCCGCGACAGTGTGAAAATCGCGCTCGACTACGCCACCGCGCTCGGCTGCGGCCTGATCCACTGCATGGCCGGCATCCCCCCGGCCGACACCCCGCACGCCACCGCCGCCGCCCTGTTTGCCGCCAACCTGGCCTGGGCCGGCGCGCAGGCCAAGGCCGCCGGCGTGCGGCTGGCGCTGGAACCGATCAACCACCGCGACATGCCCGGCTACCATCTGAACACCATCGCCCAGGGTGCGGCCATCGTGCAGGCGATCGGCCGCGATCGGGTCGGCCTGCAATTCGATGTCTATCACTGCCAGACCACCGAGGGCGACATCACCAAACGGCTGGAGGCGGTGCTGCCGCTGGTCGCCCACATGCAGATCGCCGATGTGCCGCAACGCCACGAACCCGGCACCGGCGAGATCGGCTGGGACTTCGTCTTCCGCCGGATCGACGAATTGGGCTACACCGGCTGGATCGGCTGCGAATATCGCCCCGCCGGCGACACCGTGGCCGGCCTCGGCTGGCGCAAGCGGTTCGGCGTCTGACCGGATACGCCAGATCTACGGAAAGGGATTGCCGCATGAAAATCGGATTTATCGGCCTTGGCATCATGGGGCGCCCGATGGCGCTGAACCTGCGCGCCGCCGGCCATGACCTGGTGGTGCCAGAACGCCGCAGCCTGACCCAGGAACTGCGCGCCGCCGCCGAAGTGGTGGCCGATGTCAGCGGCGTCGCCGAACGCGCGGACGTGATCATCCTGATGGTGCCGGATACCCCCGATGTCGAGGCCGTGCTGTTCGGCGCCCACGGGGTCGCCGAGGGCCTGTCGAAGGGCAAGTTGGTGATCGACATGTCGTCGATTGCGCCGATCGCCACCAAGGGCTTCGCCGCCCGCATCAACAAGCTTGGCTGCCTCTATCTCGATGCCCCGGTCTCGGGCGGGGAGGTCGGCGCCAAGCAGGCCAGCCTGACCATCATGGTCGGCGGTCCGGACGAGGCTTTCGCCCGCGCGCTGCCGCTGTTCGAACTGATGGGCAAGAACATCACCCATGTCGGCGCGGAAAACGGCGCCGGGCAAATCTGCAAGGTCTGCAACCAGATCATCGTTGCGCTGAACATCCAGGCGGTCAGCGAGGCGCTGACCTTCGCCCGCAAGGCCGGCGCCGATCCGGCCAAGGTGCGCCAGGCGCTGATGGGCGGCTTTGCCGCCTCACGTATTCTTGAAGTGCATGCCGAACGCATGATCAACCGCAGCTTCAACCCCGGTTTTCGCATCCGGCTGCACCAGAAAGACCTCAATCTGGCGCTAACGGCCGCCCGTGAAATCGGCATGTCGCTGCCTAACACCGCGATAACCCAGCAAATGTTCGCGGTGGTTGCCGCGCACGGCGGCGGCGAACAGGATCATTCGGCGCTGATCCAGGCGGTCGAACTGATGGCCGACCTGAAAGTGTGAATAAACGGTAAATCAAAATCGCGTCGATTTCGCGGTCGGCGATGCGTCTCCGCCGTTCCATCCACTGCGAAGTTGTGGTGTAATCCTGAGACAACGCGGCGTGCTTGAGACAAAATGTCTTGGCACGCGCATGTCATCACACGCCTGACGATGCGTCGCGCCTGCTTGGTGCGGCGACCGCGGGTCGGGGAGAGAGGTTCGCCATGCGATTTACCGAAATCGGCCAGCAATTGCGGGCCTATCGTCTGGAGTCTGGCCTGCGGGCGGAGGAGATCGCAGCTCGGCTCGGTGTGTCGCGTGCGGCGTTGTATCGCTATGAAAAAGGCGAGGTGATCAAGCTGGACACCATCCAGCGCCTTGCCGAACTGCTGAAAATCTCGCCCTTGTCGCTGCTCGGCATCGGCGTCGAATATTACAACCGCCCGGTCGGCACCCTCGAACGCACCCGCCAGTCGGAAGAAACCGCCGACCAGATTCTCATGCTGGCCGGCCCGTTCGCCTACATCACCACAACCGATCGCTTCGATCAGGCGCTGGCGGCGGCGTTCGAGGATGCACCCGACCAGCCCGGCATCGACCGCGTCGCCGCGCGCGCCGCGGCAGAGCAGATTCTCGGCATTCTAGCCGCCCGCAAGCGGGCCTACAACGTCCGCAAGCCCAACATCATCGCCATGATCCCGGCCGGCCGGCTGCGCAGCTTCCTCGAACAGGGCGTTGGCGGCGGCATCGAGATGCATGATCGCACCCGCCGCCTGTGCCGGGAAGTTGCGGCACTTGAAGCCGAGCATATCGCCCAGATGATGGAAGCCGAGCCGATGGGCCTGCAATTCGGCCTGCTGCCGCGGGCCGCGCCGTCGGCCGCCTTCGAGATTATCCGCGGGCGCGATCGGGCTACCCTGATTGTCAACCCGTTCCCCACCGACACGCATCCGGCCGCCGCCCCGGGCGTTGCCATGGTCACCGCCGCCGATGAGGCCATTGCCGCCCACCAGCGCGTCGCCGAGGCGCATTGGCGGGAAGCGACGAAAGGCACCGCAGCGGCGGCGGCGGTGCGCAAGATGATCGCCGAAAGTCGCGCCTTGTAGGCCGGCGGGGGGCATAGCAGTATCGTCTCGGCAAAATCCGGGGACGCTGCATGACCGAACGCCTGTTTCTCGACCAGCCCGAACTCGCCAGCGCCACCGCCCGCGTATTGGCGGTCGATGCGCATTCGATCATCCTTGATCGCACCAATTTCTACGCCCGCTCCGGCGGCCAGCCCGGCGATGTCGGCCGGCTGGTTTGGGAGGGCGGAAGCTGCGCCATCGCCGACACCATCAAGGGGGAGGGCGACATCATCCTGCATGTGCCGGCGCCGGAGCCGGCGCTACCGCCAGTTGGCGCCATTGTCACCACTGCACTGGACTGGCCGCGCCGCTTCGCGCTGATGCGGATGCACAGCGCGCTGCATCTGCTCTGCGTCGTGCTGCCCGGTGCGGCAGTCACCGGCGGGTCGATCGGCGCGGAAAAATCTCGACTGGATTTCGACCTGCCCGAATCGCCGCCGAAAGAGACCATCGAGGCCGCGCTGAACGCCCTGGTCGCCGCCGATTACCCGATCAGCACCGCATGGGTGGACGAAGCGGTGCTCGACAGCAACCCCGAAATGGTCCGCACGTTGTCGGTTAAGCCGCCGCGCGGCAGCGGCCGCATACGCCTGGTGCGCATCGGCGGGGACGTGCCGGTGGATCTGCAACCTTGCGGCGGCACCCATGTAAGCAGCACCGGCCTGATCGGCGGGCTGGTGGTCGGCAAGATCGAAAACAAGGGCAAGCAGAACCGCCGGATCAGCATCTCGCTGGCAATCTAGCCATAAAAACAAAAAGGATAAAATGCTTTGTCGCAGCATCCGCTGGTCTCCACCGCCTGGCTCGCCGATCATCGCGGCGATGCCGATCTGGTGATTTTCGACACCACCAAATATCTGCCCAACGAACCCAAGGACGGGCGCACCGAATTCGCCCTGGCACACATCCCGAGCGCTCGTTTCTTCGACATCGACGATATCGCCGACCCGGAAACCGACCTGCCGCACATGGTGCCGACCCCCGGCCTGTTCGCCCGCAAACTCGCAGCACTCGGCGTCGCCAACACTTCGATGGTGGTGTTCTACGACCAGAA
>JAYTQP010000250.1:0-11918 GCA_043746675.1 Rhodospirillales bacterium
TCAGCGGGAGAAGATGGGGGATCCGGAGGAAGCGGGTGGCGATGAGGGTTTTGAGGTTCTCCATGACCGACCCGACCAGTGCCAGCAATTCGGCGGCCGGCGCAGAAAGCGCCTGGGGTGGGGATGGGGGGCGGGACATGAGGGGTGCTTTGATTGGTTGTGTTTATATATATAACTGATGGTAGTTTTCGGTGCAAGGGGAAAGTGGGGGTGAGTGGCGGATTGCATCCGCCCTACGGGGAGGGTTGGGGGAGGATTAAATTCGGGCGCGGGTGCCTGCGCGATGGCGGGCTGGCGGTGAACGTGACGGTGTGTTGAAGGCTTGACGGCATACCGACTGGTTGGTATGCCGTTCGGAATGGACGTTGTGGACAAACCCTCAGCCCGCGATAAAATCCTCTGCGCCGCCACCATGGCGATCCGCACCAACGGGTTCGCCGGCACATCGGTGGACGATCTCTGCGCTGCTGCCGGCGTTACCAAGGGCGCGTTTTTCCATCATTTCAAGACCAAGGAAGACCTCGGCGTTGCCGCGGCGGATAATTGGGGCGCCAACACCAGCGAATTTTTCGCCACCGCCCCCTACCATCGGCATGCCGACCCGCTCGACCGCGTGCTCGCCTATATCGACTTCCGCAAATCCATTTTGCAGGGCGAATTGGCGGATTTCACCTGCCTGGTCGGCACCCTGGTGCAGGAAACCTACGCTCGCCATCCGGCCATCCGGGACGCCTGCGAGCGCGCCATCAGCAACCACGCCGCCACCCTGGAAGCCGACATCGACGCCGCCATGCAGGCGCGCGGGATGGTTGCCGACTGGACCCCTGCCAGCCTCGCGCTGCACACCCAGGCGGTGCTGCAAGGCGCTTTCATTCTGGCCAAAGCAAAGGGCGGGCCGGCGGTGGCGGCGGCCTCGGTCGAGCATCTGCGCCGCTATGTCGAATGCCTGTTCAAGCCCGCTTCACCATTGACCCCCGCTTCACCATTGACCCCGGAATGATGGCGCCGATGAAATTATTTTATTGCGAGGTGCTGAACCCGCGCAAAGCCTGTGCGGTGGCACGCTATCTGGACGCCAAAGTGGATTTCGTGCGGGTGGATATCTGGCGTGGCGCACACAAAACGCCGGAATTCCTGGCCCGCAATCCGAACGGCCAGGTGCCGGTGTTGCAGGATGGTGACCGCTATCTGAGCGAATCCAACGCGATCATGTGCCATCTCTCGGAGCGGGCGGGCGCCGATCTTTGGCCGCATGACGACCGCCAGATCGAAGTGCTGCGCTGGCTGTTCTGGGATGCCATGCATTTCGGCCGGCAGGCCGGCGAGCTTTATTTCCAGCATGTCATCCTGCCGTTCGTCGGCGGCACGAGCGACCCGGAGGCGGCGGCGGGCGCGACAGAATCTTTCCGCCGGCTGGCGACGATCCTGGACGACCATCTGCGCGGCCGGCAATTTCTGGTCGCCGACCGCCTGTCGGTGGCCGATTTCGCGCTGGCGGTGGCGTTGCCCTATGCCGAGGCGGCGCGGCTGCCGCTGGCGGAGTTCGCCGAAATTACCCGCTGGCACGCCGGCTTGAACGAATTGCCGGCCTGGCGGGCGCCGTTTCCTGACAATACGCACCGCTGGCCGGGACGCGATTAGCAACGATTTGGGGGAGGTGACGGTGAAACAGAATTACGGCTGGGTGATCGTGGGCGCCGGCGCGGTGATGACCGGGGTTACCATGGGATCGATGTTTTCGCTGGCGGTGTTTCTGCAACCGATGGCGGAGGCCACCGGCTGGTCGCGCGGCGGGATTTCCAGCGCGATGACCATCGCCTTCCTGTGCATGGGCGTCGCCGGCTTCGGCTGGGGTGCGCTTTCCGACCGCTATGGCCCGCGGCTGGTGGTGCTGATCGGCAGCGTGCTGCTGGGCGTTGGGGTTATCCTGGCCAGCCGGGCGCGCGGGCTGCTGGAGTTCCAACTGGTTTATGGCGGCATGGTCGGGATTGCCGCTGGCAGCATGTTCGCGCCGCTGATGGGCACCGTGACCGGCTGGTTCACCACCCACCGCAGCCTGGCGGTATCGCTGGTTTCTGCCGGCATGGGGGTGGCGCCGATGACCATCTCGCCGCTGGCGCGCTGGCTGGTTAGCACGTACGACTGGCGCACGGCGCAACTGACGATCGGCATTCTGGCGCTGGTGCTGATGCTGCCGGCGGCACTGCTGGTGCGACGGGCGCCGGCGGCAGCACGCATGGCGGGGCCGGCGGTGGATGACGGCCCGGCGATGACGGTGCGTCAGGCGCTGACCTCACGCCCGTTCATCGTGCTGGCGGCCACCTATTTCGCCTGCTGCGCGGCGCATTCCGGGCCGATTTTTCATACCGTGAGCTATGCCATCGGCTGCGGCCTGCCGGTGATGGCGGCGGTTACCATCTACAGCGTCGAGGGCCTCGCCGGGCTGGGCGGGCGGCTGCTGCTCGGGCTGCTTGGCGACCGGTTTGGCGCCAAGCCGGTGCTGATTGGCGGGCTGCTGGTGCAGGCGCTGGCGGCCGGCAGTTATCTGCTGGCCGGCGGGTTGGGCCAATTCTACCTAGTGGCAGTGATTTTCGGCGCGGCCTATGGCGGCGTGATGCCGCTTTATTCGGTGCTGGCGCGGCAATATTTCGGGGTGCGCATCATCAGCACCGTGATCGGTGCTGCCGGGATGATTTCCTCGCTCGGGATGGCGCTGGGGCCGGCGGTCGGCGGCTGGATTTTCGACCAGTTCAACGGCTATGGCTGGCTTTATATCGGCTCGCTGGCGATCGGCGTGGTGGCCGTGCTGACCGCCCTCGCCTTCCCGCCGCTGCCGCGACGGCTGGCGGCCTGACCCGGATCAGGGCTCCCCCTTCATCAGGGCTTGCGGAAAAAGGCGTCGGCGGCGCTGCGATGGGCCTGTTTGCGGCCGATATCGGCCTCCACCCGGGCGATTTCGGCCTGCAATTCGGTGATGTAATCGCGCAGCTCGTCCACCCCGAGCAGATCGAGCGGCAGGGTTTCCAGCCGCCTTGGTTTGGGCGGCGGACCATCATCATTGGTGAGCATTGCCATTCTTCCCTCCCAGCCATTCGGTGCTTTGTTGCGAACATGGGCCCGGATAGCTTGACCGTGCATCCCGCCGCAGTCCATATGCCGCGCTTCCTCCGTATGGCGCCGTTCCAGGATACGCGGCGCGCTGCGAGCCCGTATTAGGCCCCGTATTAGGTAATATGCCATGACCCTGCCGCTGATGCCCAAAGCCACCGCGGTGTGGCTGATCGAAAAGACCGCGCTGACCTTCACCCAGATCGCTGATTTCTGCGGCATGCATCCGCTGGAAGTGCAGGCGATCGCCGATGGCGAGGTCGCGCAGGGGATCATCGGCTACGATCCGGTGGCCAACAGCCAGGTGACGATGGCGGAAATCCATCGCTGCGAAAAGGAGGCCGAGGCGCGGCTGAAGCTGCTACCGCCGGTGCAGCCGGCCAAAAAGCAGAAGGGCGCGCGCTATACCCCGGTCGCCAAGCGCAATGACCGGCCGGACGGCATTCTTTTCCTGTTGCGCAACTACCCGCAACTGACCGAGATCCAGGTGGGCAAGCTGATGGGCACCACCAAGGACACCATCCACAAGGTGCGCGACCGCAGCCACTGGAATTCCGCCAACATCAAGCCGCGCGACCCGGTGATCCTCGGGCTATGCACGCAGACCGACCTGCACAACGCCATCACGGCGGCGAATGAACGGCTGACCCGTGACGGGCTTGCCGTGCCGCCGCTGCCAATGCCGGAATCCGAGCAGGCCGCCTGATCGATTTCAGGCGGCTATTGCAGTCCGCAACCGCTCGATTTCTTCCTTCAGGCGCAATTTCTCCCGTTTCAACCGGGTCAGATTGGCCTCGTCGGGTCGTGGTCGCTTGTCTTCCTGGAAAATTTGCGTTTCAAGATCAACGTGTTGACGCTTGAGGCTGTCGAGCCGCGAATCAAGGGACATAGTTTCTCCTGTTCGATCGCATCGGGCCGCAGGGCGATTCTATCAGGTTTGGCCACAGGCGCCCGCCGCCAAAGTAGCCTAACGCGCCATGCGCCGGCCTGGCTATCGCAAAATACCGTCGGACATATTACCAATTCGCCAACCTGGCGCTTCCAATCGCAGATCACCGGTTCAACCAATGCCGGAATGTGCTAAGCAAACCCCATGTTGAACGACCGAGATGCCATCCTTCGCAAGCTGCATGAACTGCGCAGCGAGCACCGCGACCTCGACACCGTGATCGCCAGGCTGGCCGATGGCACGCCGCTCGACCAGTTGCACATGCAGCGGCTCAAAAAGCGCAAATTGCTGCTCAAGGACGAGGTTGCCTGGCTGGAATCGCACCTGATCCCGGATAGCATCGCCTGATGGAAGCCGCGCCCGCCTTGGTTGGAATTATCATGGGCAGCCAGTCGGACTGGCCGACCATGCGGCACGCGGCAGATCTGCTGGCAAGCCTTGGGGTTGCCCATGAACGCCGCATCACCTCCGCCCATCGCACGCCGGACCGGTTGGCCGAATACGCCAAAAGCGCGGCCGCGCGGGGGCTGAAAGTGATCATCGCCGGGGCCGGCGGCGCGGCCCATCTGCCCGGCATGGCGGCGGCCTGGACGAGCTTGCCGGTGCTCGGCGTGCCGATCGAATCGGCCGCATTGAAAGGCATGGATTCGCTGCTCTCCATTGTGCAGATGCCCGGCGGCATTCCGGTCGGCACGCTCGCCATCGGCCGCCCCGGCGCCATCAATGCCGGGCTGCTGGCGGCCAGCATTCTGGCTTTGTCGGATCCCGCGCTGGCATCGCGCCTGGCCGCGCTGCGCGCCGCCCAATCCGCCGCCGTGGCGCACGAACCGGTCGATGTGCCGCCCGCATGATCGCGCCTCTGCCGCTCAATTCCACCATCGGCATCGTTGGCGGCGGCCAGCTTGGCCGGATGAGCGCGCTGGCGGCGGCCCGGCTCGGCTATCGCTGCCACATCCTGACCCAGCAGGCCGACGACCCCGCCGCGCAGGTTAGCCAAGGCGTGACCATCGGCGACTATGAGGATAGCGCGACGCTGCGCCGGTTTGCCGCCGCGGTCGATGTGATCAGCTTTGAGTTCGAGAATATCAGCGCCGAGGGGCTCGATCTGCTGGCCTCGCTGAAGCCGGTCCGCCCGTCGCCGGAAATTCTGCGCATCAGCCAGAACCGGATTGCCGAGAAAACCTTCCTCAACGCCGCCGGCGCGCCGACGGCGCCGTGGCGCGCGGTGCACTCGGTGGGCGAACTGCACGCTGGCGTCGCCGCCCTTGGGCTACCGGCGATCCTGAAAACCAGCCGGCTCGGCTATGACGGCAAGGGCCAGCGCCTGCTGCGCGCGCCGGACGAACTGGCCGCAGCCTTCGCCGAACTGGCGCCGAAGCCGCTGGTGCTGGAGGGATTTGTTGATTTCGCCTGCGAGATTAGCGTTATCGTGGCGCGCGGCGGCGACGGCGGCATTGCCATTTTCGACACGGTGGAAAATCGCCACCGCGACCATATCCTCGACCTTAGTTTCGCCCCTGCCCGCATCCAGGACCCGATCGCGCAGGCCGCCCGCGCGCTCGCCCGCCGGGTGGCCGAGGCGCTGGGACTGGTCGGGCTGCTGGCGGTGGAAATGTTCGTGGCCGCCGACGGGCGGGTGCTGGTGAACGAGATCGCCCCAAGGCCGCATAATTCCGGCCATTGGACGATCGACGCCTGCCCGGCGAGCCAGTTCGAGATGCATATCCGCGCGGTTGCCGGGCTGCCACTGCCGGCGGCCACGCGCCATTCCGATGCCGTGATGAAGAATCTGGTCGGACCGGACGAGCTTGCGTTATGGCCCGACATCCTCGCCACGCCGGGGCTGATCCCGCACCATTACGGCAAGGCCGAGGCGCGCCCGGGCCGGAAAATGGGGCATGTTACGCGGCTGTTTCCGCGTGGGAGTTTGCCGGGAGATTTTGGGATTGCGGATGCGCTGGGGATACTGGCGGGCTGAGCGCGTTGGCTTTTGCTCGGGTTCAGGCGGCGATCAAGTTTTCCGTTTCTGGATCGAACAGACAGAGTTTCCGCGTATCCACCGAGAAGCTTGCCGGCGCGCCGATCGCCATTCTGGTGTCCGGCGCCACCCGGCCGATAGCGCGCTGGCCGGCGACCGCGAGCGTTACCATGGTTTCGGCGCCGGTCGGCTCGGTCATTTCGACTTGCGCTTCGATCAGCCGTGCTGGCGCCGCGCCGAAGCGGCGTTGTGGCTCGGCGAGGCATTCGGGGCGGATGCCGAGGATCACCGGACGGTTGAGATAGCGCGCCGGGGCATCGGGCACCGGCAGGCCGACTGTGCCGTCCAGCATCGCATGCGGCACCCCATCCACCGCCCGCAGGGTGGCGGCGAGCGTGTTCATCGGCGGCGCGCCCATGAAGCGGGCGACGAAGATGTTGGCCGGGCGATTGTAGATGGTGTCGGGGTCGGCGAATTGCTGCACCGCGCCGGCATGCATCACCGCGATGCGGGTGGCCATGGTCATCGCCTCGATCTGATCATGCGTGACGTAGACGATGGTGGCGCCGATGCGGGCGTGCAGCAGCTTGATTTCGGCGCGCATTTCCACCCGCAATTTGGCATCGAGGTTGGACAGCGGCTCGTCGAACAGGAATAGTTTGGGATCGCGCACCAGCGCGCGGCCCATGGCGACGCGCTGGCGTTGGCCGCCGGAAAGCTGGCCCGGTTTGCGGTTCAGCAGCGGCTCGATCTGCAATAATTTCGCCACCCGCGCCACCGCCGCTTCACGCTCCGGCTTCGCCACGTTGCGGCATTCCATGCCGAAGGTGATGTTCTGGCGCACCGTCATCGAGGGGTAGAGCGCGTAGGATTGAAACACCATCGCAATGTCGCGGTCTTTCGGCGGGATTGCGTTCACCATTCGGTCGGCGATTTCGATCTCGCCCGAGGTGGCGGTTTCCAGCCCGGCGATGATGTTGAGCAAGGTGGATTTGCCGCAGCCGGACGGGCCGACCAGCACGGTGAAGTCGCCGCGATCGATTTCCAGATTGATGCCCTTGAGGACATCGACCGAGCCGAAACGTTTATGCAAATTGCGTATGGCGAGCGCCGACATGATTGTTCCCTACTTCACCGCGCCGGCGGTTAGGCCACGCACGAAATACCGCCCGCCGAACAGATAGATCAGCATCGTCGGCAAGGCCGCAAGCACCACGGCGGCATTCTGCACGCCGTACTGCGGCACGTCGGCGACCGAGGTTGCCAGCGCGATCAGGGCGGCGGTGATCGGCTGCTGGGTGCCAGAAGTGAAGGTGACGCCGTAGAGAAATTCGTTCCAGATGCCGGTGAATTGCCAGATCACCGTCACCACCAGGATCGGCGGCGACAGCGGCAGCACGATGCGCCAGAAAATCCGGAAGAAGCCGGCGCCGTCGATCCGCGCCGCCTTCATCAGTTCCTGCGGGATCGAAAGGTAATAGTTGCGGCAGAACAACGTGGTGAAGCTCAGGCCCTGGACCGCGTGGATCATCACCAGCCCGGCGATGGTGTTGGTCAGCCCAACGTCGCGCAGCACGATCGCCCACGGCAGCAGGCGCATTTGTTCGGGCAGAAATACGCCCAAGGTTACCAGGCCGAAAATCCAGGTATCACCGCGAAACCGCCAGAGCGAAATGGCGTAGCCGGCGACCGCCCCGAGCAAGGTGGAAATGAAGGTCGCCGGCAGGGTGATCGCCGCCGAGTTCAGCATGTACGGCTGAATGCCGCGGCAGGTCTGGGCGATGCAGAAGGTGCCCCAGGCGACGGCATAGTTGCCGAACTCCCAGGTTTTCGGCCAGCCGATCATCGAGCTTTGGGCGATTTCCTGCGCGCTGCGCAGCGAATTCAGCAGCACCACCGCCAGCGGCACCAGATAGGCCGCCGCCAGCAGCCAGATCACGACGCTGATCAGCCGCCGCCCCCAGCCCGGCGCGGCGTCATGCACGGGCGGCGCGCCGGGCAGCAAAATATTTCCAGGCCGCATAGGGCAGCAGCACCGCCAGCAGGGTCAGCAGCATCAGCACCGCCGCCGCCGAGCCGCGCCCGAGATTGCCGCGCTGGAACATGAAATCATACACCACCAAGGCCGGCAGTTGGGTGGCGATGCCCGGCCCGCCTTCGGTCAGCGCGCGCACCAGGTCGAAGGTTTTGATGGCGAATTGCAGCAGGATCACCAGCACCGAAATGGTGATCGGCCATAAAGTCGGCAGGATCACCCTGGCATAAATCCGAATTGGCCCGGCGCCGTCGATCTGGGCTGCCTTCACCAGATCGGCTTCCACCGAGCGCAGCCCGGCCAGAAACAGCGCCATCGCGAAGCCCGACGCCTGCCAGATCGCTGCCAGCACCACGGTCCAGATCGCCATGTCGCGGTTCACCAGCCAGTCGAAGCGAAAATCCGTCCAGCCGAGGTTGTTGACCAGCTTCTGCACCCCCATGCCGGGGTTCAGCAGCCAGGACCACACCGTGCCGGTGACCACGAAGGAGACCGCCAGCGGATACAGAAATATCGTCCGCAGCACGTTCTCGCCGCGAATGCGCTGGTCGATCATCACCGCCAGAATGAGCCCGACCAAGCTGGTCAGGATGACGAAGCTGAAGCCGAACAGCAGCAGATTATCGAACGCGATGTTCCAGTTCCGGGTTGCCAGCACGGCGGTATAATTGCGCAAGCCCACCCAGCCGCCGGCCGGCATCAGGGTGGAGGGCGTGAACGAGATCCAGCTCGTCCACGCCGTGAACACCACCACATGCCCGGCCGACAGCAGCAGCGGCACCCAGATCACCACAAATTCCGGCACCCGTCGCAGTTTGGCGGCGAGGTTCAACGGTTGCCGTCCACTGCCTCCGACAGCCGCGCCACGCCTTGTTCGGGGGTGACGGCACGGTTTTTCACGTATTCGGTGATGACATCGATCATCGCCGCGGTCATGCCGTTTTCCTGCGCCATGTTATGGGCGAGGCTGAGCACGGACTGGTTGGCGGCAACCGCCGCTTTCAGGGTGCTGGCGGCCTCGCGCTGGCCATCCGACCAGCCTGGGCCGGACAGATTGACATCGGTGCGCACCGGGATCGATCCGGTGATTTGCGAATACATCGTCTGGATCGCCGGATCCATCACCAGTTCGGCCATCAGTTTCTGGCCGGCCTGCAAATCGGCTTCCTTGCGCTGCCAGAAGATGAAGGCGTCGGCGTTCAGCAGGAACACTGCCTTGCCGTTGTCGGTCGGGCCCGGCCCGATGATGAAATCATCCAGCTTGAAGCCGGCATTCAGCAGCACGCCCTGCGCCCAGCCGCCCTGGATCATCAGGCCCATGTCGCCCTTGACGAACTGCGGCAGATGGATGGCGTACGCCTGCGATGCGGTGTTGGGGTCCATCCAGTCGGCCAGCTTGCGCAGTTGGACGAAGGCGGCGTGCACTTCCGGCGCCTTCAATGCCTTGGCGTCGAGGTTCATGATCGCGGCGCGATAAACCTCCGGGCTGATGCCGGCCAGGCTGGCCTCGAACTTCTGGCCGTCATCGGGGCGCGAGCCGCCGTTGGCGAGCGGATAGGCCATGCCGGCGGCCTTCATTTTTTCGGCGACCGCGTTGAATTCGGCCCAGGTGGTCGGCAATTTGTCCACCTTGGCGCGGTCCATGCCGCGCTTGGAGACGAACAAGGTGTTGGTGCGGTAGACCTGCAACGGCATCGCCGCCCATTTGCCGCCGGGCTTGTGGATGCGGGCGAGATCGGGCGCGACCACTTTTTCGTAGCCGGCGGCGGCGACGATGGCATCGAGGTTCACCGTCGGCGCGATCTTCGACCAGGCGGCGATTTCCGGCCCCTTCAACTGCGAGCAGGCCGGTGGGTCGCCCGCAAGGATTTCCGCCCGCAGCTTGTTCATCATTTCGGTGGTGAAGCCCGGCACCGGCGAATGCTGCCAGATGCCGCCATGTTCGGTGAATTTCTTGCCGAGCGCGGTGATCGCCGCACCGTCGCTGCCCGCGCTCCACTGGGAAATCACCGTCAGCCGCGGTTTGACCGCTTGTGCAATCGCCGCCGGCGCGGCAAGCGCCGCGGCCGAAGCAGCCAACAGGGCACGACGGGACAGATGGGCCATGGCGTCCTCCAAAAAGCGCCCGATTGATTCGGGTGCCGTGTTGAATGCATTAGACCAGAAGAACCGGGGTCAGGTCAAAGAACGCGAGGGCGCGCGCTGCGTCCAGCCGACTAGCAACCCGCTGAAAACGATGATCCCCGCCCCGACCCAGGTCAGCGCGTCCGGCAGATCGCCGAAACCGACGAAGCCGACCAGCACCGAGCCGATCAACTGGAAATACTGGAACGGCGTCACCACGCTGGCCGGCGCCAGCTTCAGCGCGTTGGCGACGCAGTAATGCCCGATCGCGCCCAACACCCCCATCGAGCAGAACATGGCGATATTGGCGGCGCCGGCAGGGGTTTTCCAGACCAACGGCAGCACCGCCAGCATGGCGAAGGCGCCCACGACCGAACTGTAAAACGCCGAGGTTTCCGGGCTGTCGAGGCTCGAAATGCGCCGGGTCAGGATCGAATAGAGGCTGTAGCAGGTCGCACTCGCCAGCACGAACAAAGATGCCCAGTGGAACACCGCCGTACCAGGCCGGATCACCACCAGCACGCCGACAAACCCCAGTGCGAGGGCGGCGAGGCGCGCCCTGGTGGTACGCTCGCCCAACATCGGCCCGGCCAGCAAGGCGATGATCAGCGGCGCGGTCTGGCTGATCGAGGCCGCCTTGGCGATCGGGATGAAGGTGATGGCGTAGAAAAAGCACAGGTTCGACAGGAACAGCATGCTTGATCGCGCCAGTTGGATCAGCGGCCGCCGCGTGCGCAGCAATCCCAGCCCGTGGCGCGGCAGAAAGGCTGCCAGCAGAAACACCACATGCACGAAGGCGCGCGCCCAGGATACTTCCAGCGACGGATACTGGCTGCCGAGGCTTTTGGCGAAGCCGTTCATAATCGGAAACATCACGCCAGAGCCGCACATGAACAAAATGCCCAACAGCAGCTTCGGATCCAGTCCCAGCAGGCGACGGGTTGAGGTGTCGGGCAATCACATGCTTCCTTCAGCGCCCCACCAGCATGCGCAGAGCCGCGCCGGTGTGCAACGCATACAAGCCAGACCGCCAACTTGCTTGCATTCGGGCGTCATGGGTGAAACGGTGTCGTCGGAGGGAGAGATCTCATGAGCGTTGCGACTGTGTTCATCGATGGCGAAGCCGGCACCACGGGGCTGGGCATTCGCGAACGGCTGACCGCATTCCCTGGCGTCGAACTGCGATCGCTCGCCGCCGCGCACCGCAAGGACCCCGCCGCCCGCCGCGATATCATGGCCGAAGTCGATCTGGTGGTGCTATGCCTACCGGATGACGCGGCGCGCGAATCCGCCGGCCTCGCCGCCGGGCTTGGCGCGCAGGCACCGAAAATCGTCGATGCCAGCACCGCGTTTCGGGTGCATCCGGACTGGGCTTACGGGTTTCCGGAAATGGCGCCCGGCCAGACCGACCGCATCCGCGCCGCCCGCCAGGTGTCCAACCCCGGCTGCTACCCGACCGGCGCCATCGCGCTGATCCGCCCGCTGGTCGATGCCGGCATCGTCCCGGCCGATTACCCGATCTGTATCAACGCCACCTCCGGCTACTCCGGCGGTGGCAAATCCATGATCGAAGCCCACACCAGCACCGGCGGCCCGGCCTTCGAAATCTACGGCCTGACGCTGGAACACAAGCACATCCCGGAAACCCAGCTCTATAGCGGCCTCACCCGCCGCCCGATCTTCCAGCCCGCCGTCGGCCACTACCGCCAAGGCATGCTGGTCAG
>JAYTQP010000251.1:0-2728 GCA_043746675.1 Rhodospirillales bacterium
GCGATTTTCTTGTAGCTCGGCGTGCCGGTGAACGGGTTCTGGCTGCCTTCCAGGCCGAGCAAAATGCCGATCGGGCGGGGCGGAAACACCGGCCGGATCGCCAGCCCATCGGCGGCGGCCTGATCGGCGAGCCCCATCAGCACCCGCCATGCTTCCGGCCGATCATGCCGCTGGCCCATCGAAAACACCGCCGGCCGGCCGGAGGCTTCGACGATGCGGCGCAGCATCGCGAACTCGGTCGGGGCGTCCGGCATGTTCCAGTCCGACACCAGTTCCAACTGCCCGCGGCCCGCGTCGCGCAGGCCGAGCGCGATGCCGAGCAACTCATCCTCCTGCGCGCGCAAGGTGGGCGTCGGGTCGCCGGCGAGGGTTTTGTGGCTGATCGTGCGGGAGGTGGAAAACCCGAAGGCGCCGGCGCGCATGGCGTCCGCCGCCAGCGCGCGCATTTCAGCGATGTCGGCCTGGTTGGCGTTTTCCAGCCGGGTGGCGCGGTCGCCCATCACGTAAACCCGCAGGGCGGCGTGCGGCAGTTGCGCGCACACATCGATGTCGCGGCTGCGGCGATCGAGCGCGTTGAGGTAGTCGGCAAAACTCTCCCACGCGAAATCGAGCCCTTCGTGCAAAGCGGGCGCGGGAATATCCTCCACCCCTTCCATCAGCGCGATCAGCTTGTCGTGGTCGCCAGGGCGCACCGGGGCGAAACCGACGCCGCAATTGCCCATCACCGCGGTGGTCACGCCGTGCAGCGACGAAGGCGCCAGTTGCGCATCCCAGATCGCCTGGCCGTCGTAATGGGTGTGGATATCGACGAAGCCGGGGGTGACCAGATGGCCGGCGGCGTCGATTTCCTCCCGCCCGGTGCCATCAACTTTGCCGATCGCGGCGATGCGGCCGGCGGAAATGCCGAGGTCGCCGTGATAGCCCGCCGCGCCGGTGCCATCGATGATGCGACCATTGCGAATAACGAGATCGAAGTCGGCCATGTTGCCCCCGGCAGCGTTGCTTGCTGCCAGTCTACGGCGATTGTCCAGGCGGGGCTAGATCAGGGCGTGCGCTTGCCCGCGCGCCGCAGGGTGCTTTCGGCCAGAATAACCACCAACCCGGCGAACAGGATCAGCGCCGGCCAGGGCGCGGCCAAAGCAAGCCGGGGCAGCCCGAGATAGGCCACCGCCAGCCAGACCAGAATGGCCACCGCAAATGCTCCATCGTCGACGAAAAGCCCGAGCAATTCCTGCAAGATAACCCGCATGGTCAGGCCCTCCTTGTTGCCAGCGGGACGATTGCCAGCGCCACCAGCAGAAAGCCCGCCACCAGGCCGAACAGCGACAGATCGGCACCCGGCCAGACGATGCCCAGCCCCTCGCCAGCCCAGAAGGTGCCGAACGCGCTCAGCAGCACGCCGACGACGAATTTCAGCGTGTTTTCCGGAACCGTCGCCACCGGACGATGCAGCAGCAGCCCGAGCGCGATCACCAGCAGCAGCGCCGCCAGTGCGCCGAGGCTGGCAGCGGCCATCAGGCCCGGCCCACCGGCGCCCATGGCAATCACGATGAACACGACCTCGATCCCCTCCAGCATGGTGATCTTGAAGCTGGTGGCGGCGGCAATGCGGTCCCAGCCGGTGGTGATGCCGCCGAGCCGGCGCAGGGCCGCGGTTTCCTGCGCGAACGCCGTGGTTTCATCGTGCAGCGGAATAATCCCGGCCGCCCGCAAAATCGCCTTGCGCAGCCAGCGCAGTCCGAACAGCAGCAGCAGCGTGCCAACCGCGAGTTGCAGCAAGCCACGCGGAACCGCGACCAGGGCCGGGCCAAGCACCACGATGATAACCAGCAGCACGCCGAGCGCGATCGCGGCACCACCCAGCGCACCACGCCAGCCGCGCACCGCGCCGACCGCCAGCACGATGGTCAGGGCTTCGACAAATTCGACCAGAGACGCCAAAAAAGCGGCAAGCGCGGTCGGTGCGGCGTGGGCCCAATCCATTACCAAAACCACTCCCTGCATACGCGCGTCACATCGGGCGCAGCCGGTAGTGGCTGACGGCCCATTCGTGCCCGCGATCATGGCCGAACAAACCGGCAGTAGCCAGAAAGAAAATGCGCCAGCGGCGGGCCCATTTTGGCGCCTCGGCGCCGTAGACGCCGGTTAGCACCCGCATCACGGCGGCGCGGTTGCGGTCGAAGTTGGCGAGCCAGTCCAATGCGGTGCGCTGATAATGGGTGCCGTCCCAGCGCCAATCCTGTTCCACCGCGAACAGATCGCCGTACTGCCGCACCATGGCATGGCTGGGCATGATGCCGCCGGTGAAAAAATGCTGGGCGATCCAGTCCGATTTATCTTCGGTTTCGAAACTATAGGGTGTGCTGCGATGGCTGAAAACATGCAGGAACAGGCGTCCGTCCCGGCGCAGCCAGCCGCGCACCCGTCCGAGCAGATCGTGCCAGTTCGACATATGCTCGAACATCTCCACCGAAACGATGCGGTCGAAGCGCGCTTCGGGATCGAAACTGTTCATGTCGGCGGTGATGATGCGCAGGTTGCGCAGGCCCCGACGCGCGGCCTCGGCTTCGATAAATTCGCGCTGCGGGCGGGAATTGGAAACGGCGGTGATATTCGCGCCCGGATAGCGCGCCGCCATCCACAAGCTCAGCGAACCCCAGCCGCAGCCGAGTTCGAGAATGTCCTGGCCGTCGGCGAGGCCAGCGTGATCGCAGGTTTCCGCCAATGC
>JAYTQP010000252.1:0-9600 GCA_043746675.1 Rhodospirillales bacterium
CCGGAGTATCGGGAGCTGGCGGTGTTGCCGCAGCGGTTTCCGGGGGTGCCGCGGATTGCGTTGACGGCGACGGCGGACCCGCGGACGCGGGTGGATATTCTGGCGGCGTTGGGGATGGCAGACGCGCAGGTTTTCGCGGCCAGTTTCCACCGCCCGAATTTACATCTGGCGGCGGCGGCGAAGTCGTCCGAGCTGGCGCAGTTGCTGGCGTTTTTGAAGCGGCACGGCAACCAGGCCGGCATTGTTTACTGCGGCAGCCGGGCGAAGACCGAGCGGGTGACGGCGAGTTTGAACGGCCGTGGCATTGCGGCGGTGGCGTTTCATGCCGGGCTGGCGCCGGAGGTCAAGCGCGCGGCGGCCGGGCGGTTCCGCGCGGGGGAGCCGGTTGTGGTGGTGGCGACGATCGCCTTCGGCATGGGGATCGACCGGCCGGACGTGCGGTTCGTGGCGCATACGGACATGCCGGACAGTCCGGAGGCGTATTACCAGCAGATCGGCCGCGCCGGGCGGGACGGCGATCCGGCGGAGACGTTGCTGCTGTATGGCGGCGAGGACATCGCCCGCGCGCGTTATTTCCTGCAAAGTTCGGCGGCTGGGGAAGCCCAGAAACGCAGCATGCGGGCGCGGCTGGAAACCATGATTTCGCTGACCGAGACCACGGATTGCCGCACCCACGCGCTGCTGGCGTGTTTCGGCGAGGAATTGCCGCAGCCCTGCGGGCATTGCGACAACTGCGCCAGCCCGGTGGGGTTGTTCGAGGGCACGGTTGAGGCGCAGAAGGTGCTGTCGGCGGTCTACCGTACCGGCCAGCGGTTCGGCGCCAAGCACGTGATTTCGGTGCTGCGGGGCGATGCCAGCGACACCATCGTGCGCTGGAGCCACGACAAACTTTCCACTTTTGGCATTGGCCGGGATCATCCGGAGGGTTTCTGGCGCGGCGTGGTGCGGCAGTTGATCGCCAAGGGGGCGCTGAACGTCGATAGCGGTGAATACGCCACCTTGACCCTGGTGGACGAAAAAGCTCGGCCGATTTTGCGCGGCGAGGAAGCGGTGATGCTGCGGGAGGATATTCTTGCCCCCAAGCTGCCGCGCGGCGCGATCGGAAAATCAACCGCGCCGCCGCCGCAAACCCTGTCGCACGACGGCGAAACCCGCTTCGAGGCCCTGCGCCGCTGGCGCGCTGGCGAGGCCAAGGCCCAGGGCGTGCCGCCGTATGTGATTTTCCACGACACTGTGCTGCGCGAGGTATCCGCAGTGCTGCCAACCAGCCTCGACGATCTCGGCACCATCAAGGGCGTCGGCGCGTCGAAACTGGCGCGCTACGGGGCAGGGGTGTTGGCGGTGCTGCGGGAGGCCGGGTAGCGGCTGCTTGAAATGGTGCGGTGCAGGCGATATATACTGCGGTGTATATCGTCGCGAGGCCGCCATGACCCAAACTGCCAAGCTTTTCATCAATGGCCGCAGTCAGGCAGTACGCCTGCCAATGGCGTATCGATTTGATGCCAAGGAGGTCTTCATTCGCCAGGATCCCGCAACCGGAGACGTGATTCTTTCCCGCAAACCCGCCACCTGGGACGATTTTCTGGAAGCGGTGAAGGACGGCGTTCCGGCTGATTTTCTGGATGCGACCGACCGCGATCAAGGCACCCAGACGCGTGATCCGTTCGCGGATTGAAGCTGTGCGATATCTGCTGGATACCAATATCGTCAGCCACCTGATACGCGGTAACCAGGCCGTCACCGCACGAGCATTGGCGGTGCCGATGATGGCTATAAGCATCTCGTCCGTTACTGAAGGCGAATTAATATACGGACTGTGCAAGCGGCCGGAGGCGGCGCGACTTCATCGTTCGGTGCACGCCTTTCTGATACGCGTCGATGTGCTGCCATGGGACCGCGCGGCGGCAACCCGTTACGGGGATTTGCGCGCCCAATTGGAACGGCAGGGGCGCAGCCTTGGCCCGCTCGACATGATGATCGCCGCACACGCGCTTAGCACCGACAGTAGCCTCGCAACGAACGATCGCGCCTTCGGTGCTGTGCCGGGGTTGGCGATCGAGGACTGGACCGCCACGCACCAACCGCGCTAACCTCATTGCCCTCCGCCAGCGCCACCCGCATCGAAAGGCTGAACACGAGCCCGATCAAAGCAAGCCATTTGATGGCGGCGCACGCCTTCAAAAAGTCGATCTACCCCTCGATCCGCCCGGACCCATCGGCGTTTCGCGTCAGCACCAGCGTGCGGTCATGGAAGTCGGCCACCGCTGGGTTGTGCGCGATGGAAACGATCGTGGTCTCCGGCAGCGCTCGCTGCAACAATTCGTACAGCGCCGCCTCCGCCGGCGGATCGAGACTGGAGGTTGCTTCGTCCAGAAACAGCCAATCCGGCCGCAGCAGCAGCGCGCGGGCGAATGCCAGTCGCTGCTGCTCCCCGCCGGACAGAGTTTGCGCCCAATTATCCTCAACATCCAACTGCCCGGCCAGCCCGCCCAGCCCGACCTCGGCAAGCACGCCCCGCACCTCTGCATCGCTGCGCACCGTCGCGTCATCCGGATAGCTTAGCGCGCGCCGCAAACTGCCCAGCGGCAGATAGGGGCGCTGCGGCAGAAACAGTGCGCGGCCGGGCGGCCGGCGCAACTGCCCAGTGGCAAACGGCCAGATGCCAGCAAGCGCGCGGAACAAGGTGGATTTGCCGGTGCCGGAGGCCCCGGTCAGCACCGCGGACCGGCCACGTTCCAGCCGCAGATCGGCGCCGTCCATCAAATGCCGCCCGTTCGGCAGTGCCAAGGTGGCGCCGGCGAGTTCGTAGGCGTCGCCATCGGCGGCACCTTGCGTCAGCCCTTCCTGCGTGCCGGCGGTCTGCATCGCCCGGTTGAAGCTGGCGAGCCGTTCGACCACCGCGCGCCAATTGGCCAGTTCGGCGTAGGAATTGACGAACCAGGACATCGAGCCCTGCACCTGGTTGAACGCCCCGGCGGTCTGGGTAAGCCCGCCGAGCGCGATCTCGCCGGCGAAAAACCGCGGTGCGGCCACCAGGATCGGAAACACCACCGCAGCTTGGCCATAGGCGCCGGCCAGCGCATTGATCAACTTGGCCCGCCGCATGATATCCCACCAGTTGGCGATCACTGCGGCAAACCGGGCGCCAAGCCCGCGCCGCTCATCGGCCTCGCCGCCATACAGCGCCACGCCCTCGCTGTTCTCCCGCAGCCGCATCATCGAAAAGCGGAAATCCGCTTCCACCCGCTGCTGGCGGAAGCGCAGCCCGGCCAGCGGGCGGCCGACGAAATGGATCAGCACGCTACCCAAAGCGGCGTACAGCAGCGCCACCCACACGAGATAGCCGGGAATAACAATGCCCAGCAAATGCACCGGACCGGACAGCGTCCACAGGATGGTGATGAAGCTTGCCAGCGACACCACGTTGGACATCAGATCGAGCGCAAGGCTAAGCGTGCTTTCGACGAACGCCCTGATATCCTCGGCGATGCGCTGATCTGGGTTGTCGGTGCCGTGGTCAGCGGTCCGACCGAGCCCGATGCGGTAATAAACCTGCTTGGACAGCCAAACCGACAGGAAATGCTCGGTCATCCAGGTGCGCCAGCCGATCTGCAACATCTGGGTGAGGTAGCGCAGATACACCGCCACCAGCACATATAGCCCGGCGATCCAGATGAAGCCGGGCAGCAGCCAGCCGTCGCTGAACTTCCAGGTCAGCAACAGCGCCGCGAAGCTGGCGGCGTCCTTGGCTTGCAGGGAATCGTAAAACGCACGATTCCAGAAGCTCATCACCACATCCATCCCAACCAGCCCGAGGCTGAGCGCCACCACGCTGATCAGCAGCAGCCAGGCGCCGAATTTGTGCTCGGAGCGAAAATACGGGCGTGCAAGCTGCCAGGCATCGCGCAGCAGCGGCAGAATGATGCGCATCGCCATCATCCCTCCATCGCACGCAGCCGGATCACGCCCTTAACCCCTTCCGGCGCCACCTTGCGGCCCTTGCGCAGGATTTCGATCTGGCCGTCCTGGGCCAGCCGGATGGCCGCGCGGCGCACGGCGGACAGATAGCGATGCCAAGCCTCCGGGTTGTCATCCTGGCCTAGCGCGCGTGCCACCGCTCGGGCGGCATCGGTGGGGCTGATCGACCCGCCGGGCAAGCTGCCCCGGGCGAGGTCAAGAATAATGGACGGTAGCTGGGAATTGTCGGTCACGCCGCGTTATGTGCCCTTGGATGGGCACGACACAAGAGGGCAGCGGCGCGCGGGAGAAACCGCCGACATCGGTCAGCGGGTGTGAAAACAGCATGCCCTGGCCGATCTGGCAGCCGATTGCCGCCAGGAAGCAGCGCTGCCGTTCGGTTTCGATCCCGTCGGCGATCACCTGCAAACCCAACGCCAGCGCGGTGTCGATCGCAGCCCGCACCAGGGCTGCGTCCTCGCGCTCCTCCGGCAGGCCGCGCACCAGGCCGCGATCCAGCTTCATACCGGTCAACGGCAGCCGGCGCAGCGCGGCCAGGCTGGCGCTGCGGCTGCCGAAACCGTCCAGCACCAAGCCAACCCCGAGGTCGCGCAACCCGGACAGCGCGATCAGCCGGTCGCTGTCGATGTCGTTGCCGAGCCGCTCCGGCAGTTCCAGGCTGATCCGGGCCGATGGCAGGCCGCTCAGCGCCAGCATCGCGGCGATTTTTGCCGGAAAACCGAGATCGCTGGCGAAACCGGCTGGCAGGTTCAGCCACAGCGACATGCCGGCCGGCCAGTGTTGTGCGGCGATGCAAGCCGCCTGCATCGCCGCCAGCGCGGCCTGCCCGGCGCGACCATGGCCCCGCCCGCCGGCAAGCTGGCCCTCCAGGCCGCGATGCGGCTGCAACGGCCAGTCCGGCAGCATTTCCGCCGCTACCACCTGCCCGGATGCGAGCAACTGGGCTGGCTGGAAGATGAGGCGATGGACGAAACGCGTATCAGCTGTCATGATTATTCTCTGTCTTATAGAACAATCTTATTTTCCACGACAAACCTCGCCAATCCCTTAACGCTGCCCGTGCTCGTTGGCGCAGCGGCTGTAACCGCCGGTTAAGGCTACCGTGCGATGTAGCCCGCTGGATGCGGAGGCCGGAATGGAGCACCCACAGTCAAACCAGACGGCGACCAGCCAGATGTCGTGTCACCTCACCCACCCAATGTTCGCCGCGATGGGGGAAATTCTGTTCCGCCAGTCGGAATCCGATAAAACGCCAGTGATGGTGGTCGCGCTCGGCGACAAGCAGGCGGCACTGCCGTTGCGGTCATTGCAGCGAGAATTCGGCATCGGCGACGAAACGCCGGATGGCCGAATGCTCGGCCTGATCGCCGAAAGCCTGGATTATGTGCACGGGCTGCGGCCGGGCGATCCGCTACCGGCGGAAGTGCTGACCGGGGAGGCGAGTTGGAAGCCGGCGGACCATCACACCCAGTTGGCACGCGCCCGGCTGCGCTTGCAGTTGCTGCTGTGGGCCGATCCGAACGCCGAAAAAATGGCGACCGTGGCCAGCATCGGCGGCCAGTTGGAAGATGACCCCGACCTCGATCGACTGCTACGGCACACCGTCCAGCGGGTGGCCGAATTTCTCGATCTTGCGGACCCGAACGAAGTCGTTGTGCTGGTGGACATTCTGTCTAACGAGATGGGCTATATCGAAGCCTTGCGCGAAGGTTTGCAGCAGCGTCTGGGCGTGATGTCGCGCTGCCTGACCATGCTTGCCCAAACCCCGCGCGGCGGCGGCGCCCGGCTCGACGCGCTCAAGCAGACCCGCCAGCTTTGCTTCAACGCCACCGAGCAAACCGCCCGGCGCTTTGCCGAGGTCGACGCGCAGACCGGCGACATCATCCTCGCTTTGCGCAATATCGATAGCCAGAAGGCGTTCATCCGCTCCAACCGAGATACGCTCTATCGTTCGCTGCGCGCGTGGGAGCCGCTATTGGCGGATTGGATGCGGGCCGGGCCGGAAGTACAGCAAGGCACCAAATCGATCGTGCTGGACGAAATCTGGCAGTTGGTCCGACGCTCGTATCAGTTCCTGGCGCCGCGCTACATGTCGTTCACGGAGTGGCAGAGCGCCTTCACCGGGCGATCGTCGCGCGGTGGTGCCAAGCCGGCGAACACCATGACCTGGTAGTTGCCCGACGGCATGGTAGGAAGGCAGCCCCCGCACGAAAGCCACCCCTGGATGCAATTCGCCCCCTACCACGATCTCGCCGCCGCCTTCTTGCCATTGCTGCCGGACAGCGGCGACGGCTCGCACGATCTAGCGCATATCGGCAGGGTTTGGGCCGCGGCCGGCAAGATCACCGATGTCGAAGGCGGCGATCGCGAAATTCTGGCCGCCGCGGTGCTGCTGCATGATTGCGTGGCGGTGGAAAAATCCTCGCCCCTACGCGGCCAGGCGTCGCGTCTGGCGGCAGCGCGGGCGCGCGAGATCCTGATTGCGCACGGCTGGCCTGAACCGCGCATCGAAGCCGTGGCGCACGCCATCGCCGCGCATAGTTTTTCCGCCGGGATCGTGCCGCAAACCCTGGAAGCCCGCATCCTGCAAGACGCCGACCGGCTGGATGCGATCGGCGCCATCGGGGTCGCCCGCTGCTTTTACACCGCCGGGCGGATGGGATCGCACCTCTACCACCTCACTGACCCGCGTGCAGCCGACCGTCCGCTCGATGATCGCCAATTTGCCACCGACCATTTCCGCGCCAAGCTGCTGCATTTGCAGAGCGGGTTTCAAACCGAAGCGGGTGCGGCGATGGCGCACCAACGCGCCGTCGTGCTGGCCGGGTTTCTGGCCGCCCTGGAAGCCGAAATCGGCCTGCCGCCAGAAGCGAGCGTTAGAGCGCAATGACCGCTGATAGAAGCGGCCATTGCGCTCTAACACTTTGTTTGGTCGCGTGATTCAGACCTCCGGTGGTTCCACCTACGGTCATCACGCTCTAATCCGGTGTCACGCTGATCGCGGTCAGTCCAGCCCGCAGCAACCCGTTTAGGTCGGGTAGCGCCATAGCGATGCAGCCGTCGGTTGGCCGATAGTCAGGCGTGGCCAGATGCAGAAAAATCGCGCTGCCACGGCGGCGTTCAACCGGCGCGTCATTCCAGCCTAGCACCACGATCAGATCATATAGCCCGTCCCGCCGCCAGAGTTCCTCGTGATGGCCGCCATGCGGCAGCCGAACCGCCTGATTATAGTCGCGATGCACCGGATCGTCGCACCAGCCATCCGCCGCATCGATTGGTTCGCGCGGCAGGCTGGTCGCCGGAATCGCGATCCGATCGGCGCGATACAGCACCCGCCGCAATGCCAGCAGCCCGACCGGCGTGGCGCCGTCGCCCTCCTGTTTGTCACACCGCACCCCGGCCCGGCCGAGGGCTACGCGCAGCCGCCGGTCCTGAAAGTGCAGCCAGCCATCGGCGCCCAAGGTGGCAATTTTACCCAGTTCAGCCAAGCAGATGTCCGAACCGGCGTTCCTTGGTGGCGAGGTAGTGGTTGTTGACCCCGTTGGCCGGAAACGCATGGCTCACCCGATCCACCACATTCACCCCGCAACTGGTCATCGCCGCGATCTTCGCCGGATTGTTGGTCATCAGCCGGATCGCCGGAATGCCAAGCGCCTCCAACATCGTTGCGGCGACCAGGAAGTTGCGCTCATCGGCCGCCCAGCCGAGCGCGCGGTTGGCATCCAGCGTATCCAGCCCGCGATCCTGCATGGCATAGGCGCGCAACTTGTTGGCCAGCCCGATGCCGCGCCCTTCCTGGGCCAGATACAACAGCACGCCGGCCCCCTCGGCAGCCATCCGGGCGATCGCGCCGCGCAGCTGCTCGCCGCAGTCGCAGCGCAGGCTGCCGAGCAGATCGCCGGTGAAGCATTCCGAATGCAACCGAACCAGCGGCGCCTCTGCGGCCTCCGGCGTGCCGACCAGAATCGCGAGATGCTCGATCCCGCCATCGGGCGCGCGAAACGCCGCGATCCGTGCATCCGGCGCATCTTCCAGCGGCACGCTGGCTTCGGCCACCTGCACCAGTCCGCCGGCAATCGCGGCAGGATAGGCCAGCACGTCGGCAGCCGACACCGCCAGTAGATCGCGCGCCGCCGCTGCCGCCGGGTCCACCGGGGCCACCAAGGCCGCCGGCAGCAGCCGGGCCAGTTTGGCCAGCGCCAGGGCGGCGGCGGCGGCCGGCGGTATTGCGCCGGGCTGCGGCATCTCACCAAGCAATTGCTCGGCGGTCGGGTCGGCCAGGCTGCGAAGCATGGCCGGAACGAACAAGGTAGGCGGGGCCTGCACGGCAACGATCGCGCCGGCTGGCGTGATGCGCAGCAGCGCTTCCGCCCGGCTGCGCGCCAGCAGCACGCTCGCCGGCCCGGTCGCAAGTCGCGCCACATCGTCTAACCCTCCCGCGCCCGCGGTTTCCGCCGCCAGCACGATCAGCGGCGTTGGCCCCGCCAGCACCACCGGCGTACCGCGGCGCAGTTCGGCGATCGCCCGATGCACTGCGCGCACACGCAGCACATCGGGGTCGGCGCCGTCCGGCACCGAGGTGCCGCGGTCCTGAGGTTGGGGATTACGCGGTACAGAATTCATCGGGCATCCAACTTTAGTGCCGCGCAGCCAGGGCGACGGTGATCAATGCGACAGATCGCGGACAAGCGCAAACCACCTGCGCCAAATTCTACATGGGGAGGAAGACCGCGATGTCATGGGGTTTATTCACCAAAAAATGACCCGGTCGGCAGCATCGGCGCATATTTCCGCAAGGCACCCGCAGCCGGGCACGCAGCTTCGTTCGTGCCATCCAGCCGTTGTGCGTCGGCAAGGCTCGCGCTAGCGCGGAATTTGTCCCATAAGGTGGTGCAACGAACATGCTTGCGGAGAGGGATAGTCCATGGTCGATGGCCGTCCGATATTGCTGGTGGACGACGACCCGGCGCTGCGGGCCATTTTGGCCGAGCAACTCAGCCAGGGGCAGGAGTTCACTGTCGCCCAAGCCGGCAGCGTCGCCGAAGCGCATCGCCATCTGCAAGCCGGCGAACAGCGGTTCGATGCGCTGATCCTCGATGTCGGCCTGCCCGATGGCGACGGGCGCGATCTCTGCACCAGCCTGCGTCGCCAGGGCGTCAAGGTGCCGATCATCATGCTGACCGGTTCGGACGGCGAGGCCGATGTGGTGCGCGGTCTCGATTCGGGCGCTAACGACTATATCGCCAAGCCGTTCCGGATGGGCGAATTGCTGGCCCGGCTGCGCGCCCAGTTGCGCAATTTCGAAACCAGCGAGGATGCCGTCTTCGCCATCGGCCCCTACGTGTTCCGCCCGGCGGCGAAAGCATTGGAGGATTCCACCAAGCGCCGCCGTATCCGGCTGACCGAAAAAGAAGCGGCTATCCTGAAATATCTCTACCGCGCCGGCAGCCGCGCGATCGCCCGCCAGATCCTGCTGAACGAGGTCTGGGGCTACAACGCCGCCGTCACCACCCACACGCTGGAAACCCACATCTACCGCCTGCGCCAGAAGATCGAGGCCGATCCGTCGAACGCGCGCCTGCTGGTCACCGAAGGCGGCGGCTATCGGCTCAACCCGGCGGG
>JAYTQP010000253.1:0-2678 GCA_043746675.1 Rhodospirillales bacterium
CGGTTCACATCATCAAAGGCTACGGTGATACCGCAGTTGCCGAGCACGCCATCGCGCTGATGTGGGCTGCGGCGCGCGATCTGGCGCTGATGGATCGTGGCATTCGCGGCGGTGGCTGGCCCGGCCGCACCGGCATGCAATTAACCGGCAAAACGCTCGGGCTGATCGGCTTCGGGGGCATTGCCGCCGAGGTTGCCCGCATCGCCGCCGGCAGTGGCATGGAGGTGATCGCTTGGAACCGCAGCCCGAAAGCCGCGCCGGAGGTGACATTCGTTCCACTCGACGAGTTGCTGGCGCGCGCGGATGTGCTGAGCCTGCATCTTCTGCTGAATGATGAGACCAGGGGCTTTCTATCTGCCGCACGGATCGCGCAATCGCGGCCGGGCGTGCTGCTGGTCAACACAGCCCGCGGAGCTGTTATCGACGAGGATGCGATGATCGTGGCGCTGAAATCCGGCCAGATCGGCCACGCCGCATTGGATGTGTTCGCCGAAGAACCGCTGCCTGTCGGGCATCAATTCGCCGCGCTGAAAAACGTTACTCTTTCCGCTCATAGTGGATTCAAGACGCTGGAAGCCAGCGAGAAGTTGTTACGAATGGCGCTGGACATCGCCGCAAAAATCGCTAAGTGACGGAAAGTTTTTGCGTCTTTTCCCAAAAAGAAGCGCTTCGCTTAAGGCGGTCAGAATGTCGCCCATTTTCTCCAGAAGCGGTGCGGTGCCGACGCCGGCAAAGCCGCCGAACAGCATCACCCGTCGCAAATGCCGCTCATGGCTCCCGCCGTGGATCACACCGTTTTGTTGATCGCCTGCTAGCCAGCTTTGGCGTCGCGGAAGCTGGTTGCGGTTTCCGCCAGGCGGTGCAGCAGCGCCGAAGGCGCCCAGCGTTCACCATACATCTGGTGCCAGCGCTGGATCTGGTTGAACACCTCCTTCGCGCCGATCTGGTCGGCCCAGAACATTAACCCGCCACGATAGCGCGGAAAGCCGAAGCCATGCAGCCACATCACGTCGACATCGCTGGACCGATAGGCGATGCCTTCTTCGAGGATTTTACAGGCTTCGTTCAAGGAAGCGAACAGCAGCCGTTTCAGAATCTCATCGTCCGAAATCACCCGCCGTTCGACGCCTATTTCTTTCGACACCTCGGCAATGATTTCCGCCACCACCGGATCGGGATGCGGGGTGCGGTCGCCCTTTTCGTAACGATACCAGCCGGCGCCGGTTTTCTGGCCGAAGCGGCCGAGTTCGCACAGTCGATCCGAAATCGGCTGCTTGCGGAAGTTCGGGTTGGCCGCCGCCCGGCGCTTGCGCGATGCCCAACCGATATCCAGCCCGGCCAGATCGCCGACGGCGAACGGCCCCATGGGGTAACCGAAATCGGTCATCACCTGGTCCACCTGTTCCGGCAGCGCGCCTTCTTCCACCAGCAGAACCATTTCGGTATTGAACGGTCCACGACTGCGGTTGGCCAGAAAGCCGTCGCAATTGCCGCAGCCGGCGCTGATCTTGCCGATCCGCCGGCCCATCGCCATCACCGCATTCATGGTTTCGGCCGAGGTTTTTGCGCCCTTCACCACTTCCAGCAACTTCATCACGTTGGCGGGGGAGAAGAAATGCGCACCGGCCACCACTTCCGGCCGTTTGGTTGCGCTGGCGATTTCATCGATGTCCAACGCGGATGTGTTGGACAGCATCAGTGCGCCTGGCTTCATCACCGCATCGAGCTGGGTGAAAACTGCTTTCTTTGGCGCCATTTCCTCGAAAATCGCCTCGATCACCACATCGGCGTCGGCGATTTTTTCGTAGTCCAGCACCGGCTCGATCCGCGCCAGCCGGCGCTGCATTTCATCTTCCGCCAGGCTGCCGCGCTTGACCGAGGTTTCGTAATTCGCCTTGATCCGCGCCATGCCGCGATCGAGCGCCTCCTGGGTGGCTTCGAGCACGCGCACCGGGATGCCGAAATCGGCGAAGCTCATGGCGATGCCGCCGCCCATGGTACCAGCGCCGACCACGGCAGCGGCGGCGATTTCCGCCGCTTTGGCGTTTGCGGGAATGCCGGGAACCTGCTTGGCTTCGCGCTCGGCGAAGAACACGTAGCGCAGCGCGCGGGATTCGTCGGAATTTTCCAGCTCCAAGAACAATTCCCGTTCGCGCGCCAGCCCTTGCAGGAACGGCAAGGAGACGGCGGCCTGCACGCTGGCGATGCAGTTGTACGGCGCTTTCTGATTGCGGGCGCGCCGCGCGATGGCTTTGCGGATGGCATCGAAAATGCCGGGATCGACTGCCAGCCGGCTGCTGTCGGCGCTGACCTGCGGCAGCGGCCGCACCTCGGCGACCCGCTTGGCCATTGCGATTGCGGCGCTGAGCAGATTATCGTCCACCACCGCATCGAGGATTCCCAGTGCCTTGGCTTCGTCGGCCGGCACATGGCGGCCGGATGTGATCATTTCCAGCGCCACTTTCGGTCCCGCCAGCCGCGGCAGCCGCTGGGTGCCGCCGCCGCCGGGCAGCAGGCCGAGCAGCACTTCCGGCAGCCCGACTTTGGCCGAACGCAGCGCAATCCGATAATTGCAGCCTATCGCGGTTTCCAGCCCGCCACCGAGCGCATAACCATGGATGGCCGCAACCACCGGTTTCGGGCTGGCATCGAGGTGATCGATGAAGCTGTCGCCGATC
>JAYTQP010000254.1:0-9761 GCA_043746675.1 Rhodospirillales bacterium
ACGCTGCCAGACCGTAACCGGCGGTGAGCGAATCGCCGAGCACCAGCAGCCGTAACGGGGCGGCAAGCGCGGCGTGCGCCGCCAGCAGGATGAAAATCACGCAACAAAGTGCGATCGCCGCTTCCCGCCAGCGCCGGCGCAGGCCATATCCGGTGGCAATGGACGCCATCACACACCCCTCCGATCCCGCCCACGCGCCAACACCGCGACCGATACTGGTTCAGATGCGTGATTTGCACCTGACCGTGCCGGCCGCAAGTGGGCCGGTGAAAATTCTGCGCGGCATCGACATCGATATCGCGGCCGGTGCGGTGGTCGGGCTGATCGGCCCGTCTGGGTCCGGCAAGACCAGCCTGCTGATGGTCATGGCCGGGCTGGAAGCGGCGACATCGGGGCAGATCATGATCGGCGGGCAAAGCCTGGCCGGGCTGGACGAAGATGCGCTGGCCCGCATCCGGCTGGCCAATGTCGGCATCGTGTTCCAGGCGTTCCATCTGATCGCGAGCATGACGGCGCTGGAAAACGTTGCGATCCCGCTGGAACTGGCCGGCGATGCGTCCGCCCAGAGCAAGGCCGAAGCGGCGTTGCGGGAGGTCGGGCTGGGGCATCGGCTGGATCATCTGCCCGGCCAGCTCTCCGGCGGGGAGCAACAGCGGGTGGCGCTGGCACGCGCCTTCGCGCCCCGGCCAAGGCTGCTGCTGGCCGATGAGCCGACCGGCAATCTGGACCAGGCGACCGGGGACGCGGTGATGGCACTATTGTTCGATCTGCGCGCCCGCAGCGGCGCGACCCTGCTGCTGATTACCCATGATGCCGCGCTGGCGGCGCGCTGCGACCGCACGATACGGATGGCGGACGGCCGGATCGTGGCGTGAAGCTCGCCTTTCGCATCGCCCGGCGAGAATTGCGCGCCGGCATCGCCGGGCTGTGGATCGTGGTCGCCTGCCTGGCGCTCGGGGTAACCGCGATTGCCGCGGTCGGCAGCTTGCGCGCCAGCGTGGCGGAAGGATTGGCGCGCGACGGCACCCGGATCCTCGGCGGCGACATCGCGATCCAGGGCGGCGCGCAGGAATTGCCGGATCGCCTGCGCGCCTGGCTGCGCGCCCGCCATGCGACGTTTTCTGATGTGGTAACCATGCGGTCGATGCTGGTGGCGCCGTCGGGCAGCCGGCTGCTGGTTGAATTGAAGGCGGTGGACGATGCCTGGCCGCTGATCGGCGCGGCACGCTTCACCCCACCGGCGGCGCGGCAGGGGCTGGCGGTCGATCCGGCCGTGCTGGACCGGTTGCAGGTCGCCCCAGGCGCACCGATGCGGGTCGGCAACGCCACCATCACGCTGGCCGGCACGCTGCTGGACGAGCCGGATAAAATCGCCAGCCCATCGCTGTTCGGGCCACGGGTGATGCTGCCGCTGGCACGCCTGCAAAGCACCGGGCTGCTGCAACCCGGTGCGATCGCCGAACATGCGATGCGCGTGCTGGCGCCGCCCGGCACCGATCCAAACCGGCTGCTGGCCGATCTGCGGGCGCAATTCGCCGATCAGGGCTGGCACATGCGGCAGGCCCGCGACGCCGCCCCCGGCGTCGGCCGGTTCATCGACCGTATGGCCTTGTTTATGACCCTGGTCGGCCTGACCTCGCTGCTGGTCGGCGGCATCGGGGTGGCCAATGGGGTGCGCGCCTGGCTCGCCGCCCGCGCCCGCACCATCGCGGTGCTGCGCTGCCTGGGCGGCTCGGCGCGGCTGGTGTTCGCCGTGGTGCTGATCCAGGTGACCGGGCTGGCGCTGCTCGGCGTGCTGATCGGGGTGGCGCTGGGGGGAACATTGCCGCTGGCGGCGAGCGGGCTGTTGCGCGATCTGCTGCCGGTGCCGCCGGTCGATGGGCTGTATCCGATCGCACTGGCGCAGGCGGCGGCGTTCGGCCTGTTGACGGCGGCGAGCTTCGCGCTGTGGCCGCTGGGGCGGGCGATGCGCATCCCCGGGGCGGCGCTGTTTCGCGATCCGCTGATGCCGGTACACACACGCATGGCCTGGGGCCTGCTGGCGGTGAATGCGCTGCTGGTGGCAATGCTGGTCGCGCTGATCGTGTTCACCGCCGACGACCGCCGCTTCGCCGCCTGGTTCTGCGGCGGCGCCATCGCGACCCTGCTGCTGTTCCGCGCCGGCGCCTGGGGGCTGATGCGGCTGGCGCACCTATTCGCCCGGGTGGCGCGGCACCGGCGCCAGCGCGCCTGGCTGCGGCTCGGGCTGTCCAACCTGTATCGGCCGGGGGCGGCGACGCCGCTGATGCTGGTTTCGGTCGGGCTGGGGCTGTCCACCCTGGCGGCAGTGGCGCTGATCCAGGGCAATGTGCGCCATCAGGTGGCCGACCAGATGCCCGCCAATGCGCCGAGCTTCTTCTTCATCGACGTGCAGAACACCGAGCTCGCGCAATTCCGCGCCATCGTCGAAAGCTTCGCCGGGGTCAGCGACTTCAAGGATGTGCCCAACCTGCGTGCCCGCGTGGTCAGCGTGAAAGGGGTGCCGGCGGATCAGGTGCACACCACGCCCGACACCGCCTGGGCGCTGCGCGGCGATCGCGGCCTGACCTATGCGGCAAGCCCGCCCGACGGCACCCGGGTGGTTGCGGGGCACTGGTGGCCGGCGGATTATGACGGCCCGCCGCTCGCCAGCTTCGACGCCGCCTTGGCCAAAGGCTGGGGCGTCGGCGTCGGCGACGTGATCGGGGTGAACGTGCTGGGCCGCACCCTGGACCTGAAAATTGCCAATCTGCGCGATGTCGCCTGGCGCAGCATGGGCATCAACTTCACCCTGATCGCCAGCCCCGGCCTGCTGTCCAAGGCGCCGCACACCCATATCGCCACCCTGCGCGCGCCCACCGCCATCCAGGCGCCCCTGCTGCGCGCGGTCACCGACGCACTGCCGAACGTATCGGCGATCCGGGTCGCCGACGTGCTCGAAGTGGTCGGCGGCATGCTCGATCAGATCGCCGCAGCCCTGGCCGCCACCGGATCGCTCACCTTGCTGTCTGGCGCGCTGGTGCTGGCCGGCGCGGTGGCGGCGGGGCAACGCGCCCGCATTCGCGAGGCGGTGATCCTGAAAACCCTCGGCGCCAGCCGCCAGCAGGTGCGCGCCGCCTGGCTGGTGGAGTTCGGCCTGCTGGGCGCGGTCGCCGGGGCAATCGCCGCCTGCGTTGGCACTTTATCGAGCTGGGGGGTGGTGCATTTCGTCATGCGGGCGGATTTCGTGTTCCTGCCCGCCACCCTGGCGGCAGTAATTCTGGGCTGCGTCGGCCTGATGGTGGCGCTAGGCTATGCCGGCACCGCGGCAGCGTTGCGGGCAAAAGTGGCGCCGTTGCTGCGAAACGAGTAGAAAGGGCGCAATAAAAGTCAAAGATTACACCGAATTCGCTTGAACCCGGCCGCCATCTGTCCAAAATATGGTGAAAGGCAAACCTGCCAACACACGGAAGACAATGTCATGGCCATCGGTCCCGATTTTCGCAGCTATCCCGGCGCCACCCGCGCGGCTGAATCCGCTGGGATGCTTGATGCCGGCCTGCGCGCCTATATGCTGCGGGTGTACAACTGGATGGCATCCGGCCTGGTGCTGACCGGGCTGGTCGCTTACGGCATTTCCAGCACGCCGGCGCTGAAAGATTTGTTCTACCCAGTAGTGATGACGGCGGGCGGACCGAGGCCGATGCCGACTGCCCTGGCGTTTATCGCCATGTTCGCGCCGCTGGCCTTCATCCTGGTGCTGAATTTCGGCGTCAACCGGCTGTCCAAAACCGCGGTGCAGGGCATTTTCTGGGCCTTCTGCGCGACCATGGGCGCCAGCATGACCAACATCTTCCTGGTCTATCTGCACAGCTCGATCGTGCAGGTGTTCTTCATCACCGCCGGCACCTTCGCCGCGATGAGCATTTACGGCTACACCACCCAGCGCGACCTGACCCGCATGGGCAGCTTCCTGATCATGGGGCTGTTCGGCATCATCATCGCCTCGGTGGTCAATATCTTCATCGGCAGCGGCGCCTTGCAGTTCGCCATTTCGGTGATCGGCGTGCTGGTCTTCACCGGCCTGACCGCCTACGACACCCAGCGCATCAAGGCCAACTACACCCAGTTGGCCTACGCCGACGGCACCGACGAAGCCGCCAAACGCAGCGTGTTCGACAGTCTGGCGCTGTATCTGAACTTCCTCAATCTATTCATGTTCCTGCTGCAACTGATGGGCGCCCGCAGCAACAACAACTGATCGGCGCAAGCACAAAAATAGGGCCGTGACACGATGTGCCGCGGCCCTATTTTTGTTTCTACAGCGCCTTCAGAAACTGCGTCAGCTTGATGATCGCAGACAGCTTGTCGATCTGCTCCAGCGCGCCAAGCTCGGCGGCCAGCCGATCGAGTGCCGCCTCATAAATCTGGCGCTCGGAAAAACTCTGATCCGGCTGACCGGAATTGCGGTGCAGATCGCGCACCACCTCGGCAATCGCCAGCGGGTCGCCCGAATTGATTTTCGCCTCATACTCCTGCGCCCGGCGCGACCACATCGTGCGCTTGATCCGCGCCCGCCCTTTTAGCACTGCCAGCGCCTCGTCGAATAGTTTGCGGGTGGCGAGCTTGCGCAGCCCGGCGCTGCGCGCCTTGGCGACCGGCACCCGCAGGGTCATCCGGTTTTCCTCGAAGGTGATGTGGATCAGTTCGAGCCGGTGGCCGGCGATATCCTCGACGGCGATTTTTTCCACCTTGCCGACGCCATGGGTCGGGTAGACCACGTAGTCGTTCTCCGCAAACAGTTCGTCCTTGTTGGACGCGCGCGAGATTTGCAGCGGCCGGCCATTATGCTGGATCGGGCCGTTCATTTTTGGGGCCGGGGGTTCCGGCGGCTTGGCGACCGGCGGCGGCGCAACCGGCTTTGGCGGCGCTTCCACCTTGGCGACCGGCTTGGGTGCCGGTTTTGGCTTACTGGTGCCCCCTTCGGCACGATGCGCGCGGGCGGCTTCGCGCACCAGGTCGGCCATCGTCGGCGCGGCGGCCGGCTTTGCCGGCACTCCCGGCGCCGGCACGGCGGCCGGTTTGGTGGCTTTCACCGCTGGCTTGGCGGCGGCTTTGGCGGGCGCGGCGGGCTTAGGCGCGAGAGAACCATCGGCCAAATTCGTCTTGTCCTTTAATTTCGCGCCCGGCGCTGGCGCCGCTGATTTCGGGCCCGGCGCTGGCGCCGCTGATTTCGGCGCCTTGGCAGCCGCAGCCGACGGCTGGACCGGCTTGGCAGGAGTGGCTGACGCCTTCATCGCAAACCTCGTGATTCAATCTGCATTTGGTCGCCCCCACCAGGGCCAACCGCCGAAACACCACCACGCGCACCGAAATTCGCGCCAGAACTCGCACCGGACGGGTGACCCTCGATCGGGCTGCCCAGGTCACGATGCAAGTTGGCGCGAAATGATGCGACGCAGAGTGCGCGGATGGGGCGCTGCGCTGCACCAGAACCATCCGAGCGGCGCGCCGTGTAACACAAATCGTACACTTCGTCATCCCGCCCGCGCCCGCGCCGGCGCCCGCAGGTCCGAAATCGGCGCATGGCTGGGGCGCGATGGACCAGAAAACCGCTGTCTACGGCGTGCCGGGTTCCGGCGAGAAGAATTCTTCCTTGCCCGGCTTGCCCTTCCAGTCATCGGCATCCGCCGGCGCCGGGCCTTTGCGGGTGATGTTGGGCCATAAATCGGCGAAGATGCGGTTGCGTTCCAGCCACGCCACGCCACGGTCATCGCTGTCGGGCAGGATCGCCTCGGCCGGGCATTCCGGCTCGCAAACCCCGCAATCGATACACTCGTCAGGATTGATCACCAGCATGTTCTCGCCGACATAGAAGCAGTCCACCGGACAGACCTCGACGCAGTCCATGTATTTGCAGCGGATGCAATTCTCGTTGACCACGTAGGTCATCCGGCGCTCCTGGCAGGGCTAGAGGAGGCTGCGGGCGGCGAACCGCGCGCAACAGCATTCAGCCGGGCCGTATGCCGAGATTTCGCCGTCACCGCAAGCGGTCTGCTGCATCGCGGCATTGCGCGCCGCCAAAGCGGTTACGGCGCGCCAGCAGGTTCGGCGATCAGCCGGTAGAGCCGCCGCGCCGCCGGCGCCGGGCCACGCCGCTCGGCCAGCGCAAGCACTTCCAGCACCAGCACATCGCCCCGGAGCGGCAGCGTAATCACGTCGCCGACACGGACCTTGGCATGCGCCTTGTCGGTTGCCTGGCGGTTCAGGCGCACCAAGCCAGCGGCGACCAGGCTGGTGCAGTCGGCGCGCGCCCGCAGCATGCGGGCACACCACAGGAACATATCGAGCCGCTGCCATGCCTCGCCGCCGTCGCTCATCCGCCTGCCAGCACCGCGAGCGCGGCGAACGGATGATCCTGGCGCGGGCTGGCGACGGGCGGCACCGGATGCGGGCGGGGCAGCGGGGCGGTCATCACCGGGGTCGGCGGGCCGAACTGCCCGTCCGCCAGCGGGGCGGCCGGGAACAGCCGGAAGCCGAGGCCGCGCAGCACCGCCGGCAGCATCTCCGCCCGCACCGACAGGCGCGCCGCCAGATCGAGCGGCAGCGGCATGGCGCCCCCACTATTGCCCAGATTTCGATTGCCGAGGCTCAACCCGACCGCCACCCGCTCGGCCACATCGAGCCGCACCAGCAGCGGCCCGGCGGCGACCCAGCCCATCGCCTCGGCAAAGCCGGCCGGCCAGTCCGGGCGGCGCGGCAGCGAAACCGCGCCGCCCGGCGCCAGCCTGGGTACCGGCACGCCGTGCCAGACCGCCCACAGCAACGCGCGCAGGGCCGCCGTCTGCGGCTTCAGCAAGGCTGGCACGAAGGTCGCGTAGCGCCCGATCCGCACCCCCAGCCGTTGCAGTCGCGCGGCTTGCGGCGGCTTCAGATCCGTCACCGGCGCGGCAATCCCCAGCCCTTCGACCAGCCGGTGCAGCGGCCCGCGCAAATCCGCATCCGCCGTCGCCGCCAGCGCGAACAGCCCGCCCAGCCGCGCCTCTAAATGGGCGGCAACAAACCCCTGCATCCGCTGGCGCAGCCGCTCCCGCTGCGCGCCGTCGAGAAATTCGCTGTCCAGCACGTCGATCTGCGGACGAAGCGCGGACATGCCGCGCCGCAGTTGGCCAACCGGCGCGCCGTCCCACATCACGCCGCCTTCCGACACCAGCGCGAAATCGCCATCCCCGGCCGCCTGCACCCGCGCCACCCGGCGCGGGATCTCCTCCCCCAACGCACGGCGCGCGGCGCGCAGCACCAGCCGCCGTTCATCGCCAACCGCGTTCGGATCGGGCTTGAACCGGAAGCCTTCGACCCGTCCGACCAGATGGCCCTCGACCACCACCTCGCCGCGGGTCGTGACCGCCGACAACAGGGTTTCGGTCGCGCCGGCATCCAGCCGCCGCATCAGCAGCGCCGCGCGCCGATCGACGAACCGCGTCGTCAGCCGTTCATGCAGCACATCGGACAGGCTTTCCTCCACCGCCCGCGCGCGGCCCTGCCAATGCGCGGCATCCGCCAGCCAATCGCCGCGCGCCGCGATATAGGCCCACACCCGCACCCCGGCGAGGCGCTGCATCAACGTATCGATGTCCCCATCGGTGCGCGCCAGCGCGCCAATCTGCGCATTCAACCAATCCGCCGGCAGCTTTTCGCCGCGCGCCAGGTGCCCGAACACCCGCGCACACAAGTTCATATGGCTGTCGTCGGCGATCTTGCGGAAATCCGGGATCTGGCAGGCATCCCATAATTGCCGCACCCGTGGCCGGCCAAACGCCAGACGCCTGACGTCGTCGTCCTTCGCCAGCACCGCCAAGGTCTCCATGTCCGTCGCATCATTCCCGCGCACCAGCCCCGGGCGCGGCGGCGGCGCCTGCAACCCGGCGAGCAAACTGTCGATGCTGGTGAAATCGAGATCCGAATTGCGCCAGCAAATCTGCTCCAGTCGCTGGAAACTATGCCCCTCCACCGCGCGCACCAGGTCATCATCCAGCGGCGGACACGGCCCGGTGGAACTGAAGGTGCCGTCGCGCATGCCGCGCCCGGCCCGGCCGGCGATCTGCGCCACCTCGGCGGCGAATAACGGCCTTGGGCGATGGCCGTCGAACTTCGACAGGCCGGCAAAGCCGACATGATCGACATCCATGTTCAGCCCCATCCCGATCGCGTCGGTGGCGACCAGAAAATCCACTTCCTTATTCTGATACAATTCGACCTGCGCATTGCGGGTGCGCGGCGACAGCCGCCCCATCACCACCGCGCAGCCGCCGCGCCGGCGCCGGATCAGCTCGGCGATCGCGTAAACCTCCGCCGCGCTGAACGCCACCACCGCGCTGCGCGGCGGCAGACGCACCAGTTTCACCGGGCCGACATGGCTGAGTTGCGACAGCCGTGGGCGGGTTTCAACCACCGCGCCCGGCACCAGCGCCTGCAACAGTGGGCGAATTGTCTCCGCCCCCATAAACATGGTTTCCACCATGCCGCGCGCATGCAGCAGCCGATCGGTGAACACATGCCCGCGGTCCGGGTCGGCACAAAGCTGGATTTCGTCGACCGCCAGAAATTCCACCGGCCGGTCCAGCGGCATCGCCTCCACCGTGCAGGAAAACCAGCGCGCGCCGGGCGGCACGATCTTCTCCTCGCCGGTGATCAGCGCGACGTTGCGCGCCCCCTTGCGCAGCACCATCCGATCGTAATTCTCCCGCGCCAACAGCCGCAGCGGAAAGCCGATGATGCCGGACGTATGCGCCAGCATCCGCTCGATCGCCAGATGGGTCTTGCCGGTGTTGGTCGGGCCGAGCACCGCCTTGACCCGGGCTGCGAACATCGTTGCCCCGAGACCGCGCCGTTGCGGCTGGTCCCGGAAGGCGTTGCGGGCGGAAACGTGCGAATCCGTCATCGAGCGATGGTCCAATGCTGCGTCGCGGAATGCAAGCGCGACGCGCGTGATATTTCAGTCACGTCTTGTGTTGGAGGGGTGTGCAAGCGGTTGAAATGGGTTTTGCTTCAGGAAGCGGAAGCGTTTCTTTTTTGAAAAAAAGAAACAAAAAACTTTTTCGACTTGGCTGTACGGTCGCCGTTGGCCTGTGGTTGGGTCGGGCGGATTTTCTTGTTGCGGCGGAGCGATTAGTTAGATATATAGACAAAACCATTTTGGAGTTGACCGCGCGCCATGAACCCGTCTTTATCCCCTAACCCTGCGCTCGCTGCGCTGGCGCCCGAACTGGCCGCCCGGGTAGGGAAGATCATGGACGATCTCAAGGCGCTGATCGCACGGCGATTCTTGAAGATGCCGCTGTTTTATCCGTTGATCATGCCGCTTTGGAAGCGGTTGAACCGGATTGCGCGGCGGCTGAAACGCGCGATGGAATTGGGGGCAGCGCCGCCACGGACACAGAAATCCCGCGCCGGGCAAACACGGCCCGCGCCTGCTAAAGCTGTGGTGGCGTTGCCACGGACATTCGGTTGGCTGATCCGTGCGCTCGGCTGGGAAGCCGCTGGCTATGCCGGGCATCTCGAATATTTGTTGCAGCAGCCGGAAGTGGCGGCGGTGATGGCTGCCTGCCCCCGCGCGCGGCGCGTTCTGTGGCCGATGACGCGCATGCTGGCGTTGCGGCTGCTTGATCCGGTGAAGGCGAAGCCGACGGAGGTGCCGGAGAATGCTCCGATTTCGGATGCCGGCGATTTGGGCGGCGAGGGGTTGGGCGTTGCGGTTGGGGCCA
>JAYTQP010000255.1:0-3893 GCA_043746675.1 Rhodospirillales bacterium
GTGAAGTAGTGGAGCGCTTCCAGGAATTTACGGTCATCATGCCCGGGTTCTCCCCGGCTCGATTGCGCTGCATCAAACACTTCAAGCACGATCGACCAATCGCGCTCCGTCATTTCCGTCAGCATGTCCGGCTCCTTGATACCGGTCGCGCAGTGATTCGAATAAAACCCGATTCGAGAACCCATCAGAAAAGCATAGCTGAGATTCCGTCCACACGGCCTAGTGCGTTGTCATTGCCGTCATATCCTCCGGAAAATCCGGAAATCCGGACTTCTGCAACGCCCAAGTAGGACCGAAAGCTGCCGTTTCTCGCTGGCCAAGTCCCAAAAGTTTTTTGCTTCTTTTTTTCAAAAAAGAAGCGCTTCCCTCCCCCCCAATCGCAGCCCAGCCATTCCCGGTAAGTTCTTGACTTTGCTGCGTCGCACAATTAGAAGAATACCGCGCTCCTTGATGTGGTTCAGTGCGCTGCCAGCCCTCCATCGCGGAATAAACCCCCGCACCGGAACGGCCATAGCGACCAGGTAGCCCTTTTCACTCAGCAATTCGCGCCGGCTCGCGGTCCTGTCGACCGCGATGGACGCTTGTTCGCAGCCCGACGCATGTCGTCGGGCGCGTGCGTGCGCCCGCATTCGAAAGACGAAGACTTTATGACACAGACCACCGACACTGGCTTCGCAACTATGGGCCTGCGCAAGGAATTGCTGCAGGCGCTGGAAAGCGAGGGCTATACCACCCCGACCCCGATTCAAACCCAGGCCATTCCCTTCGTTCTCGCCGGCCGTGACGTCCAGGGCATCGCCCAGACCGGCACCGGCAAGACCGCCGCCTTCGCGCTGCCGATCCTGCAACGCCTGGCCGACAGCCCCCGCCAGCCGCCGCGCGGCGGCTGCCGCGTGCTGGTGCTGTCGCCCACCCGCGAGCTCGCCAGCCAGATTTGCGACAGCTTCCGCGCTTATGGCAAGCACATGGGCATGCGGTCCACGGTGATGTTCGGCGGCGTGCCGAAGGGCCGGCAGGCGCGTGCCATGGCCAATGGCGTGGATATCCTCGTCGCCACGCCGGGCCGGCTGATCGACCATATGCAGGACCGCACGGTGCGGCTCGATCTGGTCGAAATCCTGGTGCTGGATGAGGCCGATCACATGCTCGACCTCGGCTTCATCATCCCGATCCGCCGCATCGTCGCCACCATGCCGGCCAAGCGGCAAACCCTGTTCTTCTCCGCCACCATGCCGAATGAAATCGGCACCCTGGCCGGCAGCATGCTGCGCGACCCGGCCCACGTCGCGGTCGCCCCGGTTGCCACCACCGTCGAACGGGTCGAACAGGCGGTGATCTTCACCGACACCGCGCGCAAGCGGAACGTGCTGTTCGATCTGCTGGTCGATCACGCCAAAACCCGCACCCTGGTCTTCACCCGCACCAAGCACGGCGCCGACAAGGTGGTGAAATACCTGGTTGAAAGCGGCATCCCGGCCGCCGCCATCCATGGCAATAAAAGCCAGCCGCAGCGCGAAAAGGCCCTCGCCGATTTCCGCAACGGCCGCACCCGCGTGCTGATCGCCACCGACATCGCCGCCCGCGGCATCGATGTCGACGATGTCGGCCACGTCATCAACTACGACCTGCCGAACGTGCCGGAATCCTACGTCCACCGCATCGGCCGCACCGCGCGCGCCGGCGCCGATGGCATGGCGATCAGCCTGTGCGCGCCGGATGAACGGGCGTTCCTGAAAAGCATTGAGAAACTTATCCGCGCCCGCGTGCCTGTTATGGCGGCGCCGGGGCAGGCGCAGCAGCGGGCGGCTTAAAGCGTGATGACCGAAGGTGGAATCACCGTAGGTCTGAATCACGCGACGAAACAATCGAGCTAGATCAGGGTGGCTTCGCCTATCAGAAGCCATCCTGATATAAGCGAAGGAAGCGCTTCTTTTTTAGAAAAAAAGAAGCAAAAAACTTTCATCCGTTAGCCGATCGTCATGAGATGGGCGTTGCCGCCCGCGGCAGTGGTGTTGGTGCTGGTGACTTGCTCCAGCACCAAACCCGCCAACGGCGGCGCGCTCTTTTCGTCCATGAAAAATGCCGGCACGATCGGGCCTTCCTGCCCCGCAAGCGCCATACCAACAGCGGCAACCTGATCGGCGCTCGCCAACACCGCGTCGCAGCCCACAAATTCCTCACCGGTCTCAATCCAGCCGGCCAAAGCGCCGGGCAGGTCCGGGATCGCCACCCCAAGCCGCGCCACATTGCCGGTCGCCAACGCCGCACTCACCTGCCGCAACGCCACCTGGGAATTGCCCGGCAAACACAACACCCGCCCGCGCGGCCCCGTCCGATACATATTACGCTCCCCCACCGGCCCCGGCAGCTCCAGCTCCGCCCCCACCGGCGTCGCCGCCAGCATCTCCGTGCAATCCGCCGCTGCCACCATCTGCCCCTGCCGCAACAGCCAGTCGCGCCAGGCGATCGCCGCCGCCGGCGGCTGACCGACAAGTCCATCCGTCCGCGTGCCGCGCCGCAGCCGTTGCAAATACAGCGGACCGCCCGCCTTCGGCCCGGTGCCGGACAGGCCATGCCCGCCGAACGGCTGCACCCCCACCACGGCGCCGATCAGAGTGCGGTTGACATAAATATTGCCCGCCGGCGCCCGCGCCGTCACCCGCGCAATCGTCTCATCGATCCGCGAATGCACCCCAAACGTCAGCCCGTACCCCGTCGCCGCAATCGCTTCCAGCAACCCATCCAACGCATCCCGCCGATACCGCAACACATGCAGCACCGGCCCAAAAACTTCCCCGCCGACATCCGCGATCGCATCGATCTCAACAATCGCCGGCGCCACAAAAAACCCCGCCGCGCAGGTCGCCGGCAACGCCGCCTGATGCACCTGTTTCCCCGCCGCCCGCATCCGCGCCAGATGCGCGTTGATCATATCCCGCGCCTCCGCCGAAATCACCGGCCCGATGTCGGTCGCCAGCCGATCCGGATTGCCGACCGACAATTCCGCCAGCGCCCCGCGCAGCATGGTCAGAACCCGGTCCGCGCCCTCCACCTGCAGGCACAGCACCCGCAGCGCCGAGCAGCGCTGGCCGGCACTGTCGAAGGCCGAGGCCAGCACATCGGCCACCACCTGCTCGGACAGCGCCGAGCTATCCACCACCAGCGCATTCTGCCCGCCGGTTTCCGCGATCAGCGGGATCGGCCCATCCTGCCTGGTGGCAAGCTGGCGCTGGATGGCGCGCGCCACCGCAGTCGATCCGGTAAACATCACCCCCTGCACCCGCGCGTCCGCCACCAGCGCCGCCCCGACCGCGCCCCCGCCCGGCAGCAACTGCAACGCGCGCTCCGGCACCCCGGCTTCATGCAGGATCGCCACCGTCTGGGCGGCAATCAGCGGGGTTTGCTCGGCCGGCTTGGCCAGCACCGGATTGCCGGCCGCCAGGGCTGCGGCGACCTGCCCGGTGAAAATCGCCAGCGGAAAATTCCACGGGCTGATGCACACCACCGGGCCGAGCGGCGCGCCCTGGTCGCTGCTGCGGCCAGCGTAATAGCGCAGAAAATCCACCGCCTCGCGCACTTCGCCGACCGCACTGGGCAGCGACTTGCCGGCTTCGCGCACGATCAGGCCCAACAATGGCGCGCGCCGGCTTTCCAGCAGTTCGGCCGCCCGGTTCAGGCAGTCCGCGCGCGCGGTGGCTGGCCAGTTCGCGGCATCGGCGGCGGCGAAGGCGTGCCCGATTGCATCGGCATCGGCTTCGCCGACATGGCCGACGATGTCGCTTGCAGCGGCTGGATTGCGGATTGCCAAAGTGGCGTCGCGCCCGGCCTGCCAAACCTGCGGCGCCATCAGTTCGGCGGCGAGGCCGGCCAGAGCCTGCTCGTCGCTGAAATCC
>JAYTQP010000256.1:0-1697 GCA_043746675.1 Rhodospirillales bacterium
GCCAATTTGCAACGCCTGTCATCGGCGGGGTTTCTGGAAGCCGAGGCCGGCGCCAAGCCGCAGGTGAGCCTGGCGCGGCTGAGCGAACTGGCGGGGGGATTGTTTCTGCTGACCGGTGGCACGCTGGGGCCGATTTCGCGGCGGCTGGGGGAGGGGCAGGGGCCAGATGCGGAGCGGCTATTGCAGCGGCTTGCGGCGGCGTTTCCGGGCCGCATTGCGGTTGAACTGCATCGCCATGGCCTGCCGATCGAGCGGGCGATCGAACCCGCATTGCTGGCGCTGGCGGATCGGCTCGGGCTGCCGCTGGTGGCGACCAACGAATGTTTCTTCGCCCGCCCGGAAATGCATGCGGCGCACGACGCGCTGCTGTGCATCGCCGAGGGTCGCACGTTGTCCGAAACCGATCGCCGGCGGGTGACGCCAGCGCATTATTTCAAATCCGCCGCCACCATGCGGGCTTTGTTCGCCGACCTGCCGGAGGCCTGCGACAACACAATCGCCATCGCCCGGCGCTGTGCGGTGATGGCCGATACGCGCAAGCCGCTGCTGCCGGTGTGTTCCAAAGTGCGCGAAGGCCAGTCCGAAGACGAAACCATCCGGGCGATGGCGCGCGAAGGGCTGGAACGGCGGCTGGCGGGCCGCGATCTGGATGCCGAAGCGCGCAAAACCTACGACGACCGGCTGGAATTCGAGCTTGGTGTGATCGCCGACATGGGCTTTCCCGGCTATTTCCTGATCGTTGCGGATTTTATCCAATGGGCGAAGGCGCAGGGCATTCCGGTCGGGCCTGGGCGCGGCTCGGGCGCGGCGTCGCTGGTGGCCTGGTCGCTGACAATCACCGATCTGGACCCGCTGCAATTCGGGCTGCTGTTCGTGCGCTTCCTCAATCCCGAACGCGTGTCGATGCCGGATTTCGACATCGATTTCTGCCAGGACCGGCGCGACGAAGTGATCGCCTATGTGCGGCGCGAATATGGCGCCGATCGGGTGGCCGGGATTATTACGTTCGGGAAACTGCAAGCCCGCGCGGCGGTGCGCGACGTGGGCCGGGTGCTGGGGATGTCCTACGGCCAGGTCAACAAGGTTGCCGAACTGATCCCGAACAATCCGGCCAAGCCGGTGACTTTGCAGCAGGCGGTGGACGGCGAGGTGAAGCTGCAACAAATGCGCATGGACGACGAGGCGGTGAACCGGCTGCTGGAAATCGCCTTGCAGTTGGAGGGGTTGTACCGTCACGCCAGCACACACGCCGCCGGGCTGGTGATCGGCGATCGCAGCTTGACCGAACTGGTGCCGATTTATCGCGATCCGCGCTCGGAATTTCTGGTCACGCAATATTCGATGAAATATGTCGAGCAGGCCGGGCTGGTGAAGTTCGATTTTCTTGGCCTGACCACCTTGACCATCCTGCAACGCGCGGTCGGGTTTCTGAAAAAGGAACGTATCACGGTCGATCTCGATCATCTGCCGCTGGATGACGCCAAAACCTACGCCATGCTGGCCAAGGGCGATGCCGGCGGGGTGTTCCAGTTCGAAGGTCAGGGCATGCGCGACGTGCTGCGGCAGATGCGGCCGGATCGGTTCGAGGATCTGATCGCCGCCGGCGCGCTGTATCGGCCCGGACCGATGGCCAATATTCCGGCCTACTGCGCCCGCAAGCATGGCGAACCCTGGCAGGCGCCGCATCCCGATATTCA
>JAYTQP010000257.1:0-4032 GCA_043746675.1 Rhodospirillales bacterium
CGTGACCCGATCATCCGTCCGGTCGCGGTATTCCATGCCGAGATCGTCGTACTTAAGATCGATATCCAGGTACGGCAGACTGAGCTTGTCCTTGATGAAGCCCCAGATAATTCGCGTCATCTCGTCGCCGTCGAGTTCCACGACCGGCGTTTTTACTTTGATTTTGGCCATTTTATCCTCGTGCTTTGGTCCTGAAGGACCATCGCAGATGCCCCCGCCCTCGGCAAGACTCGCGGTCTGGCCCGGCTTGCCCCTAGATTGATATGTTTAGTCGGAGTGCGAAGCGCGCGTGTCGGCGTTCGACCTGTTGCTGGGCAGCCCGTGGCTGCCATTCGGGCTGTTCATAGCCCTGGTGCTGGCGGCGGGCTTCGCCGCCTGGCAGGCGGTCGCACGCGGCGAGGAACGCGCCCGCCACGCCGATCAGAAAGCCGCCGACGATCAGGTGTTCAACCAGTTGCGGCTGGCCAACGCCACCATCACGGCGCGGCGCGATACGCTGGAAACGCTGCTGGCCAAACTGCCCGCCGGCGTCACCCTGACCGCCGCCGATGGCAGCCTTCTGGCCGGCAACCCGCAGGCCGCCGCGCTGGCCGGGGTGCTCGGCCCGGCGGCCATCCGCCGCCTGCCGGATGGACGGATGGTGGAGGTGCGCCGGGTTGGGTTGAACGATGGTGGCGCGCTGGCGCTCTATCTCGAATCGACCAGCCCGCCCGCAATCGCCCCCCTGCTGATACCAGCGCCGGCGCTGCCGGCGATCGACGACGCCGCCGGCACCCATGTCTCCAGCCACCGCCGCCGGCGCAGCAGGGTGCTGCTGGTCGAAGACATCGCGGTCAACCAGATCGTCACCGCCACCGCCTTGCGCCGCGACGGCGCGCAGGTCGATGTCGTCGCATCCGGCGCCGAGGGTGTGGCCGCGGTCGCCCGCACACCCTACGAACTCGTCCTGATGGACCTGATGATGCCCGGGATGAGCGGCTTTGAAGCCGCCCGCCTGATCCGCGCACTGCCTGATGTGGCCGGGCGGGTACCGATCTACGCGCTGACGGCGACCGCATCGCAGGCCGACCGGGCACGCTGCCGCGAAGCCGGCATGCAGGGCATGCTGACCAAGCCGGTGCGGCCCATCGCGTTGGACGACGTGCTGACCGCAATCCTGCAACCGCGCCGCTTCCAGACCCAGGCCCGCCCGCTCGCCGACACGGTCCGGCTGATCGATGCGGTCCGGCTGGCGGAATTGCAGCGCGGCCTGCCGGAGGGCCTGTTCATCGATCTGGTGGACCAAGCGCTCGGCGACATCGGCGCCCGCCTCGGGCAGCTTACCGCGGCCCTGGCGGATGGTGCGGCCAGCGAAATCGTTGCCGATGCGCACGCCATCGCCGGGATCGCCGGCAGCTACGGGCTGCTGGAATTCGAACGCCAGATGCGCCGCATCCTGGCCGCCGGGCAGGCCGGCGATGCGGCGGCTGCGCGCCAGGCCGGCGACGGCATGGCGGCAGCCCTGGATGGCAGCGCCGCCGTCCTGCGGGCCATGCTCCGCCCGCCACCTCGCTGAACCCTGTTTGTTCTTCCCGTCTGGTTCGGGCATTCTGGCCGCCATGCGCGTCTACCTCGCCGGCCCCGATGTGTTTCTGCCCGACCCGGTGGCCCGTGGTGCGGCGTTGAAAGCCGTTTGCGCGGCGCACGGGCTGGAAGCGGTGTTTCCGCTCGATGCCCTGCCCGGCGGCGACCCGGTGGCCTGGGGCGGGCTGCCCGAGGCATTCCGCATCGCCCGCCGGAACGAGGCGCATATCGCCGGCTGCGACGCGCTGATCGCCAACCTCACCCCGTTTCGCGGCCCCAGCGCGGATGCCGGCACGATGTTCGAACTCGGTTTTATGCGCGCGCTCGGGCGGCCGGTGTACGGCTGGTCGAACAGCACGATGGGGTTTGCCGCGCGCACCCATGCGTTTCTTGGTGGCGTCGATCCGGCCGGGATGGCGATCGAGGATTTCGGGCTGGCCGACAATCTGATGATCGAGGGCGCCATTCAGGCGTCCGGCGGTAGATTTTACGCGACCGACGCCGAACTTTGGCGAGACCTTACCGCCTTCACACGCTGCGTTGCCGCGGTTAGTGGACGCTGATCAGCCGGATCAGGCCGACCGCCAGCACCAGCATCACCAGCAGCGAACAGGTTACCGCCAGGCTCATCCGCCCGCCGGCGCGGACCACGGTGCCGAGATCGGTGCCCAGCCCGAGGGCCGCCATCGACAGCACGGTGAGCCAGGTGGTTATCGCCGCGATCGGCGGCAGGATCGCGGCCGGCAACAGGTTGAGCGAGCGCAATGCCGCCAGCCCGAGAAACCCGACGATGAACCACGGCACCAGCCGATAGATGTTGAGCCGCACTGCCGGCCCACCGCCGGCCACCTGCTGGCGCCGCATCAACAATGACAGGATCAGCACCACCGGCCCCAGCATCAGCACCCGCACCAGCTTCACCAGCGTGCCGACCTGAATTGCCAGCGCCCCCAGCGGCGCCGTCGCCGCCAGCACCTGCGGCACCGCATAAACCGTCATCCCGGCCAGCACCCCATATTGCTCCACGCTCATCGCCAGCGGCACCGCCAGCAGCGGCAAGGTGAGCACCACGATCACCCCGAGCACCGCGGTGAAGGCGATCGAGGCGGAAACATCCTGCGGCTTGGCGCCGATCACCGGGGCGACGGCGGCGATCGCCGAATTGCCGCAGATCGCGTTGCCGCAGGCCACCAGAGTGGCCATTTTCGCGGGTAAGCCGAGCAGCCGGCCGATCGTGTAGCTGGCGACAATCCCGATCGCCACCACTGCCGCGATCCCCAGCACCAGCAGCTTCGGCCCGGCGGCCGAGATGCTGCGCGCGCTGATCGAGGCGCCGAGCAGAAAGACCGCGATTTCCAGTAGCATCTTGGCGCTGAAGCCGACACCCGGCCGCCATAGCGGGCCCGGCGTCCAGCAGGTGCGCAGCACGGTGCCGACCAGGATCGCCATCACCAGCGGCTCCAGCCAGGCGGCGCCGAAAACCGCCGTTTCCACCCACGTCAGCAGCACCGCGACCGCCGTCACCAGGGCGCATAGGACGATGCCGGGCGCGAGATCGCGCGCGGCGGCCAGAGGGTTGGGCTTGGACGCCATGCTTGCCTCTCAATTGGATCGGTTAATGCACCCGCAGCGCTGGCCTAGCCGGCATGCTGGAAGCGATCGTTTGGCAGGGTTTTCTCGATTTTCTGCGTGTGCGGCTCCGGCGGGAAGGCGCCCAGGGCCAGCACACCGACGCCCATCGCCACCAGCCCGAGCAGCACGATGACCAGGAAAATTCGTGCCATACCGCGTACCAACCTCGTGAGGTGTTAGTGTCCGTTCGAGAAGTCTGCCGGGTCGGTCCGGCGGTGCTTTTTGCGGCTGGGAGCGTCGGGTCCTTGCCATGATGTCCCAGCATCATGGCGGCGGTCCCTCCTTCCCAGTCGCAAAAATCCCTCGCCGGCCCTCCGCCGGCAGCCTTCTCGAACGGACACTTAGACATATCCGGCGCGAGGCCGGTTGGCCTCCGCCGCGCGCCTTGTGCTACCCTTGCCTGAGATGACGCGCAACTCTTCCTCCGACACGACCGTTCTGCGTGACCCCGATCCGCTGCCGGAAACCCTGGCCGGGCGCAGCGTTGTGCTGGTCGGGCTGATGGGCGCCGGCAAAACCGCGATCGGCCGCCGGATGGCCGCCCGCCTCGGGCTGCCGTTCCGCGATGCGGACGCCGAAATCGAACTGGCCGCCGGCTGCTCGATCCCGGAACTGTTCGCGCGTTTCGGCGAAAAGGAATTTCGCGACGGCGAGCGCCGGGTGATCCGGCGTTTGCTGGCCGGCGACCCGCTGGTGCTGGCCACCGGCGGCGGCGCCTTTATGGACCCGGACACAAGGGCGGCGGTGCGGCGGGACGCGGTTTCGATCTGGATGCGGGCCAAGTTGCCAACCTTGCTGCGCCGGGTATCCGGACGCACCAACCGCCCGCTGCTGAAC
>JAYTQP010000258.1:0-6163 GCA_043746675.1 Rhodospirillales bacterium
GACATCGACCGGTTGGCCAGCGAAGATGCGCCCGACGTCGCCGCCATGCATGGCTGGCGCCACGACGTGTTCGGCGCCGATGCCGTGGCACTGAAGGAAGGCCGCATCGCGCTCGGCGTGGACGGCAAGCGGATCAAGCTGCTGCCGGCGTGATCGGACGTTACGGCAAGGCCTGAAAGCCGATTTGCAGCAGCAGATCGGGGATGTCGATGAACACCCAGTTCTCCATGATGCGGCCATCGGCGCAGCGCCAGAAATCCATCACCCGCTGGGTGATCTTTCGGCCGGTCGCGTTCACCCCAAGGTAATCGCCGCCATGGGTGCCATGGATCGACGGCCAGCCGCCCGAGCAGACATAATCACCATCGCCGAAACGCGCGTAATGATGGCCGCCAATCCGGTCAGGAAACCCGGTCAGGAACGGGATGCGGTGGTCTTTCTGAAACCCCGGATAGGTGTAATTGGAGCCAATCCCGGCCGGGCCGTACCACAGCATCTGTTCGTGCCAGTAGCCACCCGCCCCGGTCTGCCCGGCGCTCTCGAAACTGCCAGGCGTAAAAACGCGCAAATCGCCGAGCATTGCTTCCACCAGGGCGGCGCTGGCATCCCCCCGAAGCGGATCGCCCGCCCCCAGCATCACCCCGTCATGCGTCGCCGGCGCCGGGAACAGCATTTCGGTTCCGTGCACCGGCGGCAGCTTCATCTGCCCAGCCTGGCGGGCCAGGTCGAGGAAATCCACCAGCAGCCGGGCTTCGGCGATGCGGTCGCCTTCGAAACGATAAAACTCCCCGAAGCGCACGAAGGCGAGGTGGTCGTGCGGGCGGATGGAGAACAAAGGGGCGGTAAAATTGCCGACATAATGGCCAAGGAATGCAACCCAGTCGCCACTTCCGGTGCGCGAGGTGCCGGACATGACGATATCGTTACGCCGCATCAAAGGTGTGAGCGCGTTTTGCAGCGGCACCAGAAAACGCTCTACGAATTCGGCAGCCCCAACGCACGTGTTCACGGGATGGGCCACCAGAAACTGCGCATCGGGCAGACTTGCGGCACCCAGCAGCGCGACCGCTTCGTTGGCGGGCAGCGTTGCCAGATTGCCTAGGAGGCCATGCAGTCTGGCCTTTTGTGCCGCGATGGTCATCTTGCTTCCTCGTGTCGGGTGGTTGGGACATGGAGACAAGCTTGTTCAAGCATCGTTGGCGGCCCGCCATCCCGCGCCGCGATCGTCCCACCCCAGGCCTTGCAGCGGGTCGGCGCCGAGTTGCCGCATCACATCGACGACATCGACCATCACCCAGTTGTCGGCGATTTTTCCATCGACGACCTTCCAGAAATCCATATAGCGTATCTGCAAGCGCTTGCCCGTGGCGGGAATGCCCATGAACTCGCCCGTGTGGGTCGCTTCCTGGCGGCCGAACGCCGCCATCCACTCCCCTTCGGCGATGCGGCATTCATCGACCGCGAACTTATCGCCGAACGCGTTAAGAAACGGGCGCTGCCAACCGTCCTGGAATGCCCGCAGATTTGCTTTCACGCCACAGCCGGCGTTGCCGATCCAGCGTGCATCCGGATGCCAGAACTGCTCCTGGCCGTCGATGACGTGGTCGTTCAGCGATCCGATCATCGCTTCGATCACTGCGCGGGTGGCCTCGGTTTTGGAAAGATCATTGTCAGCGCTCAGCAACGGAGCGGCGAGATTTTTGGTGTCCATGGGGAACGTCCGGTTCAGCCCTTGACCGCGCCCTGCACGAGGCCGGCAACGATCTGGCGTTGGAAGAAGAGGATGAGGAAAATCAGCGGAATGCAGACCGACACTGCGCCGGCAATGCCGTGCAGCAACTTCACCGCATCGTCGTTGGAATTCATATAGTTCGACAGCGCCGCCGTCATGGTCATGTGATCGCCGTTCATCAGCTGCGAACTGATAAGATAGTCATTATAGGCGAGCAGGAATGAAAACAGCCCGGCCGTGATCACCCCCGGCCACATGACCGGCATAATCACCCGGCGAAACGCCTGTAGCCTGGTGCAGCCATCGACCAATGCCGCTTCATCAAGCTCGACCGGGATGTTGACGAAAAATGACCGCAGCATCCAGATGGTGAAAGGTTGGTTGATCGCCACCAGCACCACGATCAGGGTCTCGTAGCGGTTCCACAGCCCAAGCTGAAAGAAAGCCGGCTTGTAGGCGGTCAGCAGCACCACATGCGGCATCGCGCGAAACACCAGCGCCACCATCAGCAACCAGCGCCCCAGGCGCCCGCGATAGCGCGCCAGTCCGTAGGCGGCAAGGCAGCCGATGGAAAGCGATATCGAAACGGTGCCGATGGTGACGATCGTCGAATTGACCGCCTGGCGCCAGAACTGATCAACCACCCAGATCTGGTAGAAATGATCGAAGGTAACCGGCGCCAGCAACATCGGCGGCTGGGCGAAGGCATCAACCGGACTGCGCACTGAAATCAGCGCCATCCAGGCAAACGGAAACGCCGCAGCCAGCACCCATAGCAGCAGCAGGCCGCGCCGCCCGGTAGCCAACAACGACGATCCGGCCGGCTTCACGCGGCCCGCCCTTCGCGCGCGAAACGGCGCAGCATCGGGATCAGCAGAATAACAATCCCGGCAACCGTCAGCAGCGATGCCGCCGCCGCCTTGGTGTAATTATCCTCACTGTTCAGGATATGATACGTCATATACTGCAATGAATTGGCGTAAAGGTTCGATCCGAACACCAAAACCGGTTCGAACACCCGGTACGCATCCATCACATGGATCAGGGTTACGAAGGCGAATAGCGGCGCCAGATGCGGCACCACCACATAGCGCAGGCGCTGCCAGGTGGTGGCGCCATCGACAATCGCCGCCTCCATCGCATCCTGCGGCAAGGTTTGCAGCCCGGCATACAGCACCACAAACGCGAACGGGGTCACGTGCCAGATGCCGTACAGCACGATCAGCGCACGGATCGGCAGCGCGCCCGACAGAAAATAGAATTTGCCAAAACCCAATGCCTGCAGCACCGCGTTAACCACGGCATTATCCAGAAACAGCCAGTAGATCGACAGCGCCCCCACCACCGGGGTGATGATGAACGGCAAAAGCGATGCGAAAATCAGCGCGCCGCGCACCCGCTTGGACGTCGCATCGACGGCGAGCGCAATGGCAAACCCCAGCAGCAGTACGCCGGGCGTGGTGGCCAGGATGTACAACAGGCTGAATTCCAGCGCGCCCCAAAATTCGATGCTGACCACATCACGGTAAATCTGTTCCAGTCCATCGCCCGCGAAAGCCTTGCGCAGCCGATCGAGGTCGACCAGATTGGCGTAATTTCCTGCCCCCACGAAGTGCCACACCAGCACCGGATTACCCGCTTCATCGCGCACCGGCTGCGGGATGGTGCGCACATCCTCCCGCGTCAGGCCACCGAACAGTGGAACGGTGGTCCTGACCTCCTTGAGCTCGGTTTTGACGTAGCTTTCATGCACCGAAAGCCAGGCCGCGCCCAGCAACGGCAACAAGATCAGCAGCGCCATCGCCGCGGCCGATGGACCGGCGAAACCGAGGAAGCTGCGCGTGTTCATCGAAATAACTTACTTCAGTAGCCCTTTGGCTTTGGCCGCCGTGATATAGTCGGTGGTGGCGTCGGCCAGCACTTTTTCGGCGGTCGCCGTGCCGGCGAAATATTCGCCGATCCGCGCGCCCAGTGCATCATGGGCGAGCGATGCCTGCGGCACCATCGGATAGGGGGGGGCGCCGGCGCGGGCAGATTCAGCCGTGCCCACCGCAAACCGGCCCGGCTTGTAGGCCGACCGGGTCCAGATGGCGACGTCATTATGCGCCGTCACCACCGCTTCCTTCAGCCCTTCCATCATGACCTGAAAAGCAAGCTCCGGGTCGCCGTCGAAGTTCTTCGGAATGGCAAACCCGTCCCACCACAGCGTGGTCGCCGGCCGCCCGCCTGGGGTGATGGTCGGCGCGCCGGCAAATGCGATTTTGCCGACAACCCGCGACTGCGCCGGATCATCCATGTTGGCCGCGCGCGATGCCCATATATTGGCCATCGCCACCTGCCCCTGCATCAGCTGTTGCGCCGACGCCCCGGTATCCAGCGCCAGCGCGTTGGGGGACATATATCCAAGCAGCTTCTTCATCACCACGAGCGTTTTGATCGCCAACGGATTGTTGAACGCCGGCTCAGCGGTGCCAGCCTTGAAGAATTCACCACCCATCCCGAGGTAATTATTGACGAATTCCTCCCCCAGGTTCCAACCGGATTTATACGTCCCGCTCAGCGGAAATTCGATCCCGGCTTTGCCTTTGAGCTTGGCTGCCGCCGCCAACACCTCATCATAGGTCTTGGGCGGCGCGATCCCGGCGCTGTCGAGGATGTCCTTGCGGTAGAACAAATGCTGGGCGTTCACCTGGAAGGCGATGGCCATCACGTCGTTGCCCGACTTGATCAGCATGCCGTCTTCGATCTTGTATTTGGTCTTGTATTTGGCAACGAACGCAGTGATCGGGCGCAGTTGCCCATTGGCCTGCGCCAAGGTGAAGGTGCTGTTGGTCAGCGCCACCAGCCCGTAGGGCGATTTTGCCGCTTTCAGCGCCTGGGCGGTTTCGGCGACATTATCGGTGGTGAGCTTGGTGGTCACCTTCACCGCGCCGACGCTGCATTCGCGCATCGCATCGGCAATGACGGTGAGGGCGGGGAATGAGTTCGAGAGCGTACTTACCTCACCACTGCCAGTGACCGTGCAGGCAGCGTGGGCGGCGGAAACACTGACCAGGCTCGCGAACCCGGCAGCCAGAACAAGCAATCGGTTCATTGTCGTCACTCCCGTCGGATGTGGGTGATTTCGGCACTCAGGAATTTTGCATACGCATGCAAAGACATTAACCAGGCGCTTGTCAAGCATCGTGTGAGTGCGCAAGACTGATAAAATGCCTAATGACAGATCAAACCTCGCGCCGTCCGCGGAATTCGTCGGCCAGATCAATCTCGGCGCCACCGCGAGTGACGTGGCGCGGCGCGCCGGGGTGTCGCAATCCGCGGTCTCGCGCTGCTTCACCCCTGGGGCCAGCATTTCGCCGCGGATGCGCGTGCGGGTCGAACAGGCAGCCTCCGCCCTGGGCTATCGCCCCAATCTGTTGGCGCGTTCGCTGATCACACGGCGGTCGGGTATGATCGGAGTGGCGGTCGGCAGTGTCGCCCAGCATCTTTATCCTGGCACGTTGCAGGCGCTGGCGACGCGGCTGCAGGCCAGCGGCTACCGCATTCTGCTGTTTACCGCGCCGCTCGATGGCCAGGCCGACCTCGCGCTTGAACAGATCATGGCCTACCAGGTCGATGCGGTGGTGCTGGCGGCGGCCACTTTGTCGTCGCGCCTTGCTGACCAGTGCCGCGCCGCCGGGGTGCCGGTGGTGCTCTATAATCGCACCAGTCACGGCCGCGCTGCATCCTGCGTCACCGGGTCCAACCGCGCCGGCGGCCGCGAAGCCGCCGCCTTGTTCGCCGCCGCCGGCCATCGGCGGCCGGCCTTCATCGCCGGCGACCCGGCAGCATCGACCAGCCGCGACCGCCTCGCCGGATTTCGCGAAGGCTGTGCCCGCCACGGCCTGCCGGAACCGATCGTCGAAACCGGCAGCTTCACCGATGCCGGCGCAAAGCAGGCGATGACCGCGCTGCTGCGCCGACATCTGCGACCGGACGCGGTGCTGTGCGCCTGGGATCAAACGGCGATTGTTGCGATGGATGTGGCACGCTTCGATTTCGGCCTGAAAATCCCAGACGACATTTCCATCATCGGCTTCGATGACGCACCGGCGGCATCATGGCCGAGCTATCAACTGACCACCTACGCGCAGGCCGTCATCCCGATGGTGGACGCAACCGTTGGGCTGCTGCTCGAACAACTCGCCAACCCGACAGCACCACAGCGCCGCGTGGTCGTGCGCGGCCAGATGGTGCTGCGCCAATCCTGCCGCCTGCCGCCAACCCTGGAGCTAACCGCATGAGTTTTACCGCCGAATACCCATCCCTGCCCGCCTATATCATCGGCATCACCGACCGCATCTGGGAAGGTCGCGGCCTTGGCCTGATCCGCACCTGGTATGCGAATGATTGCGTCATGCACACCGCTTTTGGCGACAGCCGGGGGGTTGA
>JAYTQP010000259.1:0-1939 GCA_043746675.1 Rhodospirillales bacterium
GAACGGCAGAAGGCGAACGCCAAGGCATGGGAAGCGGCGGCCAAGGTTACGCTGTCCGATCCCAACCGCCACAGCGCGAAGGCTGCGGAATAACACGCCCCGCCGGCGATCCCGTTTTGCCGCAGGTTAGCGATTTCGCTGACGGAATAGCCGGCTGCGACGCTGGTGGACGGCGGGTGGGGTCGCCGTCTACCGGCGCGATTGTCAAACGCTGGCTTACAGGCCAAAGCTGGCCAACGGGATAGTGGAGACATGCATGGCGACACAGGTTGCTATTATCGGCGCCGGCCCGGCCGGGCTGCTGCTGGGCCGCCTGCTCGGAAATCTCGGCATCGAAACTGTTATTATAGAACAACGTTCAGCGGACTATGTGCTCGGCCGCATCCGCGCCGGCGTGCTGGAAGCCGGCACCCGCGCGGCGCTGAATGCCGCCGGCGTCGGCGCCCGGATGGAAGCCGAGGGTCTGCCGCACGCCGGCATCGAACTGCGCTACGACGACCGCGCCGCGCGCTTCGATTTTCACGATCTGGTTGGCCGCGAGGTGATGGTTTACGGCCAGACCGAGGTTACCCGAGACCTGATGGACGCCCGTGCCGCCGCCGGCCAAATTACCGTTTATCAAGCCGAAGACGTGGCTTTGCATGATTTCAACGGCCCGCGCCCGCGCGTAACCTGGCGTCAGGGCGGGGTGGAGAAAAGTTTGTCCTGTGATTTCATTGCCGGCTGCGACGGCTATCACGGCGTTGCTCGTGCCGCAGTGCCGGCGGCGGCGATCAAAAGCTTTGAGCGCGTCTATCCGTTCGGCTGGCTCGGCGTGCTGGTGGACCGCCCGCCGGTGGCCAGCGAACTGATCTACGCCAACCATCCGCGCGGGTTCGCACTTTGCTCCATGCGTTCGGCCAGCCGCAGCCGCTATTACGTGCAATGCGACCTGTCCGATGCGGTCGCGGCCTGGTCGGATGATCGTTTCTGGGACGAGCTGCGCCGCCGTATCGGCCCGCAAGCCGCCGACCATTTGCAAACCGGCCCCTCGATCGAAAAAAGCATCGCGCCGCTGCGCAGCTTCGTCGCCGAGCCGCTCCGCTTCGGCCGGCTGTTTCTGGCTGGCGACGCCGCCCACATCGTGCCGCCGACCGGCGCCAAGGGCCTGAACCTGGCCGCGTCAGACGTGATTTATCTGAGCCAGGCGTTGGGCGAATTTTATGCGGAGAAATCGCCCGCCGGCATCGATGCCTATTCGGCCCGTGCTTTGCGTCGGATATGGAAAGCGGAACGGTTCTCCTGGTGGATGACCAGCCTGCTGCACCGTTTTCCGAACAGTTCGCCATTCGAGGCGCGGCTGCAACGGGCGGAATTCGACCAGTTGCTGGAAAGCCGCGCCGCCGCCCAGGCAATGGCCGAAACCTATGTTGGGCCGCCGCTGTAACTACTGAGCCGCCTCCGCATAAGCCTCCAACGGCGCACAAGTACAAACCAGATTCCGGTCGCCATAAACATTATCCACCCGCTTTACCGGCGGCCAGTATTTTGCCGTTGCCACCCAGGGCAGCGGGAACGCCGCCCGTTCACGGCTATAGGGGTGCGGCCAGACGTCGGCCATCACCTCGCGCGCGGTGTGCGGGGCGTTTTTCAGCGGGTTATCGACCGCATCCAGAAACCCTGCCTCGATGTCGGCGATCTCCTGGCGGATCGCGATCATCGCGTCGCAGAAGCGGTCGAGTTCTTCGAGCGATTCGCTCTCGGTCGGCTCGACCATCAGCGTGCCGGCCACCGGGAAACTCAAGGTCGGCGCGTGGAAGCCGTAGTCGATCAGGCGCTTGGCGACGTCTTCGGCGCTGACGCCGTTCGCAGCACCGCCCGTCACCTCCTTCAACGGCCGCAGGTCGAGGATGCACTCGTGCGCGACGCCGCCGCCCTTGATGCCGTCGATGTCGCCGCT
>JAYTQP010000260.1:0-2480 GCA_043746675.1 Rhodospirillales bacterium
TCGCCGGGGCGCATCGCCGCCGGGCGCATCATGTTCGACGGGCAGGATCTGCTGACCCTGCCGGACGACGATATGCGGGCTTTGCGCGGCCGGCGGATCGCGATGATTTTCCAGGAGCCGATGACCAGCCTCAATCCGGTGTTCACCGTGGGCGACCAGATCACCGAGGCGATGCGCGCGCATGATCGCGGCGCCAGCAACCTGGTGCTGAAGGCGCGCGCCATTGCCGCGCTGAACCGGGTGCGTATTCCGGCCCCGGAACGAAGGTACGACGAATATCCGCACCAGATGTCGGGCGGCATGCGCCAGCGGGTGATGATTGCGATGGCGCTGGCCTGCGAGCCGGATTTGCTGATCGCCGATGAGCCGACGACGGCGCTGGATGTGACCGTGCAGGCGCAGATCCTCGATCTGCTGCGCGATTTGCAGCAGCAGACCGGCATGGCGATCATTCTGATCACGCATGATCTCGGCGTGGTGGCCGAAATGGCTGACGAGGTGGCGGTGATGTATGCCGGCCGGGTCGTCGAGCGCGCCACCGCCAAGGCGATTTTCGACGATCCGCAGCATCCCTACACGCTCGGCCTGCTCGGCAGCATTCCCAAGCTGGATGAGGATAATGACCGGCTGCTGGCGATCGAGGGCGCGGTGCCGCCACCCTTCGCCCTGCCCAGCGGCTGCCGTTTCCATCCGCGCTGCGTGTTCGCCGATGCGGCATGCGGCCAGACCGACCCGGCCTTACGCCGCGTCGGCGAAGCGCATGAGGTCGCCTGCATCCGCGCCCCGGTGGAAAATATCGTGGATGTCGCGGCATGAGCGCGCCGCTGCTTGAGGTGCGCGACCTCGCCAAGCATTACAAGGTCAATTCCGGCCTGATCCTGTCGCGCGCCGCCGGCGTGGTGAAGGCGGTGGATGGAGTTTCCTTCAAGCTGGAACGCGGCGAGACCTTGGCCCTGGTCGGCGAAAGCGGCTGCGGCAAATCCACCACCGCGCGGTTGGTGCTGCGGTTGATCGAGCCGAGCGCCGGGCAGGTCTGGTTCGAGGGCCGCGACATCACAACGCTTGGCGGTGGCGAATTGCGCGCCTTGCGCCGGCGGATGCAGATCGTGTTTCAAGACCCGTTCGCCTCGCTCAATCCGCGCATGACGGTGGGGGCGATCCTCGAAGAACCGCTGAAAGTGCACGGTATTGGCGACGCTGCGGCGCGGCGGGCGCGGGTGGCCGAGCTGCTCGGGCTGGTTGGGCTGGCGGAATACCATGCCCGGCGCTACCCGCATGAATTTTCCGGCGGCCAGCGCCAGCGCATCGGCATTGCCCGCGCCTTGGCGGTGGAGCCGGCCTTGGTTGTGTGCGACGAGCCGGTGAGCGCGCTGGACGTTTCGATCCAGGCGCAGGTGGTCAATCTGTTGAAGGATCTGCAAGGCCGCCTTGGGCTTTCCTATTTGTTCATTGCGCATGATCTGGCCGTGGTGAAGCACATGGCCGACCGCGTGGCGGTGATGTATCTCGGCCGCATCGTCGAGGTCGGGCCGAAGGATGATTTGTTCGCCTTTCCGCGACATCCCTATACCCGCACTTTGCTCGCCGCGATTCCGCGGCCGGATCCGCATCGCCAAACCGCACGGCAAATTCCCGGCGGTGATGTGCCCAGCCCGATGAACCCGCCATCCGGCTGCCATTTCCACACCCGTTGCAGCTTCGCCACCGACCGTTGCCGCAGCGAGGCACCGTTGCTGCGCACGACCGACGATCGCGGCCACATGGCCGCCTGCCATCATTTCGAAACCCTGCCGGCTGTCGTGATCGAGCATGATCGGACCCAGGCGCCGGCGGCGGCGAAGCGGCTGGCGCTGTATGCCGAACGCCGCGCCCACAGCGCCACGGCCGCAGGCTAATCAAGGAAAAATTCAATGTCGGCCTATCTGTTTGCCAACCTTGCTGTCACCGATCCGGCCGGCTTCGGCAAATACCGCGATCTGGTGGCGCCGCTCATCGCCCGCTTCGGCGGCCGCTATCTGGTGCGCGGCGGCGCGGTGGCCGTTGTAGAGGGGAGGCCCGGGCTGAAGCGCGTGGTGCTGGTCGAATTCCCCAGCATGGAGGCGCTGAAGGCGTTTTATTTCGGTGCCGAATATGCGCCGGTGAAAGCCATTCGCGAGGCCGCCTCGACTGGCGATGTGGCGTTGCTGGAAGGCTTCGCGGCATGACTGCGTTCCAGGTCTTCGCACCGCGCTTCATCCAGGTTGGCGGCGGCAGCGTGGCCCAGATTGCCGAATTGCTGGCAAAATTCGGCCTGTCCCGCCCGCTTGTGGTGACCGACCCGTTCATGGTGTCCTCCGGCCTGGTGCAGCGCTGCCTCGGCCCGCTGGCGGTGGCCGGCATCACTGCCAGCGTATTCAGCGATACGATCCCCGAACCGACCGACACCGTGGTGGTGGCCGGCGTGAAGGTGCTGCGCGCCGGCGATTATGATTGTCTGATCG
>JAYTQP010000261.1:0-6011 GCA_043746675.1 Rhodospirillales bacterium
GGCATTGGCGGTGACCACGATCACCGCCGCATCGATGCCTTCGCCTTGCAACTGCTGCATCAGTTCGAAGCCGTTGTAATCGGGCAGCTCGATATCGACTAGAATGATATCGGGCAACCAGTCACGCGCCGCCACCAGCGCCAGCCCGGCCGACGGCGCAATCCGAACCTGATAGCCGAGGCTGCCAAGCAGTGCGCGCGCCAGTTCCGCCTGCGTCGGCGTGTCCTCAACCACCAAAATCCGTGCGGCTTGCGGAACGGCCGGCCCCATTGGGTCAGGCTCCGGAATGCGGCGGCTGGCGGTCCAGCGTGGCAACGAAGCGAGCGAGTTCCCTCAGCGCATCTTCCGCCAGCACCGCGATCGCGCGCATGGTGGCAGTCAGATCGGCGGCATCGGTGTCCATCTGCGCCATCGACTGGCGGCATTGCTGTTCCAGCGCCGCCGCGCCCACCGCGCCGGCGGCCCCGGCTAGGCCATGCGCGGCGCGGCGAAAGCCGATCGCATCATCGCCCGCCGCCGCCTCTTCCAGCACCCCGGTCAGCCGGGCGACATCGAGGCCGAACACCTCGAGCACGTGGCGGAGGTCGTCCGGGCCTAAATCCTCGGCGAGCTGGGCGGCGAAGCTCGGCTCAGTCATCGTTCGACTCCCGGTCAAAACGCGTCCCGCCGCGTCCGCGACGCGGTCGAAATCGGCCGCCATCGTCCACCCAGCGGTTGCAGGGGACATAGTTCGTAGTTCCACATGCCTCGGACCAAGGTCCGCCGCAAGGTGCAATAGCCCCGCCTTGACCCATGCACGCATGGGCCAAGACGGGGTAACATCGCCCAACTCGTCACACATCGAAATTCGTAACCTATCGCGGTTCAGCTTAAATCCGGCTAAAATATTTTATTATATGCTCCCTGGATAATTCCAGGCCCCGAAACGCCGTTACTCAAATTCTTTGCTCCGACCCGACAGACTTTCCGGACGGACACCTAGCGTGCCAGGGCCCAAGCGGGACGGCTGAAGAAAGGGCGGCGGGTAGCCCGGCTCGGCAAAGCGAACAAGCGACCCAATCCCATTTCCCGCAGCAGCGCCGCCGGTTGGCCGTCAACGCCGATAATCTCCAACCCTCGGCCCTTGGCTGTCATGCGTTTAAAAATAAACCCGATCGCCGCAATCGCAGAGCCGTCGATATACGTCACGCGGCTCAAATCCAGCACCACATCGCCGTTCGCGGCGGCGGCAATTGCCTCCAGTTCCTCGCGAATCGCGAGCGTGCCTTCGCCGTCAAAAATACCCCGCAGGGTCAAAACAACCCGATGATGGGGGGCGTCGTCCTGTTCGTGCAAAATGGCGTCGAACATCGTCGATCTCCGAAATTATCCGGTCTAATATGGCGGGCGACGGCAGCCGGGTCGTGCAGGGAGTTTTGCAAAGACCGTGCCAATTTGCACCCGGCCGGAACCGCCAAGACTAAAATGGCGAAACCCGCAGTCTACCGCGCATCGCAGCCATCGGTGGAGCAGGCCACGAACGGAACAGGTAAAAATAATCGCAAGTTGCGGCGTGATTTGCGATAATGGCGTTGATTGGTCGTTGCTGGCGTTACACATCGCAAAATGCGACACCATTGAAACCGTTATTGCACCCAGAGTGAAGCCTGATCAAGGCGGGGTATCGTATCCCCCAAGGCCTTCAACACGCCCGCCACCAGGGCATCGCGGGTCAACGGCTTGCTGAGAAACAGATCCATCCCGGCATCGCGGCACTCCGCCTCAAACTCCGGCCCGATTGCCGCCGTCAGGCCAACCACAACGCAGTCACGAAGATTGGGCAACGGCGACCCATCCGGCCCGCCACGCACATCGCCCCGGTGTGCGGCCGCGCGGATCAGCCGCGTGGCTTCCAGCCCGTCCATCCCTGGCATTTGCACATCCATCAAAACAAGGTCGTAGCGGGTGGACATCACCGCCGCGACCGCGGCCGCACCGTCACCCACCAGATCCACCCGGGCGCCAACCCGTTGCAGCATCGCACGGGTAACGAGTTGGTTGGTCGCATTGTCATCGGCAAGCAATATATATAGCCCAGCCAACGGTCCCGGTCCGCCTGCCGGCGCGGTCTGCACCGGCGTCACTGGCGGGTTGGGGTTCGCCTCAGCCGGCCGGTCCAACATGACAGCCATGGCGCGCAGCCGCGATGCCAGGACCGGCTTGAGCAACTGGGCGTCGAACTGGTCCAGCCCGTCCCGGCTCTGGCCGAGATGGCCCGAAGCGCACAGCACGATGCGGAGTTGGCCATGTGCGCCGACAAAGCTCGCATCAGCACGCACCGCGCGGGTAAAGGCAATGCCATCCATCAGCGGCATGGCGCGATCGACCAGCACCAGGTCATACGGTCGCCCCTGGTCGCGCGCTTGCCGCAGCCGGCCCAATCCGGCGATGCCGTCTTCGGCGGTATCCGCGGCGGCGCCAAGCTGGGTCAATTGGTGCAGCAAAATTTCCCGGTTCAGCGGCAGATCATCGACCACCAGGCACCGCCGCCCGCGCAACGGTCGCGTCGTCATCGGCGCCTCGCCAGCTTGCGGCTGCACCAGGATGGAGAAGAAGAACGTGCTGCCGCCACCCGCCCGTGGGATGGCGCCGATGGTGCCGCCCATTGCCTGCACCAGCCGCTTGCAAATCGCCAGGCCCAGGCCGGTGCCGCCATATTGGCGCGAAATGGAGGCGTCGGCCTGCGAGAACCGCTCGAACAGCATCGGCACCCGGTCGGGATCGATGCCTATGCCGGTGTCGGCGACCCGGCATTCCATCAATATCCGCCCATCCGGAGGCAGTGCCGGCTCCGCCAGATCGAGCGAGATTTCGATCCAACCCTGCTCGGTGAACTTCACCGCGTTGCCGACGATGTTCAGCAGGATCTGGCGAAAGCGGCCGGGGTCGCCGATCACGCTGCTCGGCAAGCGATCGCCGAGCCGGCAGACCAGCTCGACACCTTTCAGTGCAACCGTGGGCGCGAAAAGCTCGGCGATCGTCGCCACCTCCTCCTCCAGCAGGAAGGGGGTGCTTTCGAGGTCGACCGCGTGCGCCTCGATCTTGGAGAAATCCAGGATATCGTTCAGCACCGTCAGCAGATGTTCGGCGGAATGCTGGATGGTCTGGGTGTAGCGGCGCTGCTCGGGGTCCTGGTCGGTGTCCAGCAGCAGGCCGGTCATGCCGATCACGCCGTTCATCGGGGTGCGGATTTCATGGCTCATGGCAGCCAGGAATTCCTGCTTGGCGCGCGCCGCCGCCTGCGCCGCGCGCTCGCTCTGCTCCAGCCGAAGCCCTTGAATGCGCAACGTGCGCGCCTGCAGAAACAGCGGGAACAGCGCCAGCCCAACCACCAACGCCAGGCCGGCGAAGCTGCCGACGATCATCAGCGCATCTTCGACATAGGCGGCGCGGAACAGCAGCCGGCGCTGACTGACCACCACCACGAATGGCGACTGCGCAAACGCGACAAACGCGGCCACGCCTTCCGGCCCAGGCGCGTGGCCGGCCGCGCGAGCTCCACCATCGACGCTGCCGCGCCAGACCCCGGTTGGCACCGCCGGTAGGAAATCGCGGAACGACGGCAGATCGGGCATGTGCTGGCCGATCTGCCCAACCACGCTGCTCGACGCCGCCAACAAGGCGGCATCGGTGGAGAAAATGCCGACATCGACGGAGAAAGCGAGCGCTGCCTGTTCCGCCGCGCGGACCAGCGGATCGGGGTCTACCAGCGCCACCACCGCGCCAGCAAACCGTCCGTCCGCCCAACGCCGCATCCGTGCAACCGGCAAGGTCCATTGTCCACCGACCACTGCGGTATCGGAATACCCTGCATTGCTCTGCGCCGCCGGCAGCCAGCCAGGTTCGGGCGCGCCGAGCACCGGCCGACGCGGCGGCAGGCGCGACCGCCGCATGGCCAGAAACCAGGGTCGCTGTCCGAACGACAGCCCGACCAGTTCCGGTGCCGAAGCATTGACCACGGTGCCGCTGGAATCCAGCAGCAACAATGCACGCACAACCGGCAGATCGCGGATTTGTTCGCCCAATGAATGATCGGAAGAAACGCCGCCTGCGGCCGACGACGCCAGCGCCTGTTTCGGCAAAGCCGACATATCGAGCAACAACGGGTCAACCGCCTGCACCACTTGCAGCGCCTCGTTGGAAAGGTCGCTGGCCAGCCCCATGGTAAGCTCTTCCGCCCGGCGATCGGCACGCTCCGCACCGCGATGCAGCAGCAGCAGGCACACCGCACCAAGGGCCAGGATCACCACCATGGCACCGATCAGGAACAGCCGGTCGGACGGCGCCGAGCGGGGCGCCGGTTCCGCCAGCGGCTCGTTCGGGGCGCCAGGATTGGGCTCGTCAACCATCTTGCTTAATATGAACTCCGTCCTCGAAGACCCGCACGCGGTCGCAATATCCGATCGTGATGCCCCCGATCGTGATGCCCCTGCCGAGGCACGATCGTTTTACAGGCCGCTTGATTTTTTCTGCCAAGAACCAGCGGTCGGGCATGCAATTGGCGCGGTGGCGATCAAGCGGTCCACCACAACGTAACCTAGGTAAATTTACATTTATCTACAATCCATCCAAAAGAATGAGTTGAACATTACGACAATATTTATTTTTGAGACCCTCGCCTGGTAGCTGGCGCCGCTGCGCCGCAATGCCCACCCTAGCGAAATGCTGTCGCTTCGGGCCCGCCTTGCCGTGCTGTGGATTATGCTGCTGCTCGCCTCTGGCACGGTGGCGGTGATGCTGCTGCGCCTGTACGAACAGTCCAGCAGCGCGCAAAGTTGGCGCACTCAGGCCGCGCTGGGCCAGATCTGCGCCAGCATTGCCGACCGCTACGGTTTCTACAGTGCCGGCTGGAGCGGGCCGGCTGGCAGTCTGAACGAGGACGCAACTTTCCGCCGCGATCTGGCAACCATAGCCGCCGATGCAATTGCGCGCAGCCGCACCGGCGACGAACCGGCCAGCCTATCGGCCGGCGTGTGGCAGCAGAATGCCGGGCTGCTGGCTGGGTTGGTGCCGCCGGCGGCCGAGGCGGCGTTGGCAGGCGTGGCGTCCGACGCGTTGGCCGAAGATGGGTTGGCGGACACGACGATCGATCTGCCAACGGGCAGTCTGGTGCTGCACGCCTGCCCGTTGCCAGGGCCGGTGGCCGGCCTCGCCGGCTGGGCCGCGGCGCGCTTCGAAACGCCGCCGGGGGCAACCGCGCTGCAATGGGGCCTTGGCGTGCTGCTCGCGGCGGTCGCCGGTTCCACCGCCTGGCTGACCGCTTTGATCGTGACCTATAACCGGCGCATCGCCACCATCGAGCACGGTCTCGCCTTGGATGCCGGCGTGCTGCGGCTCGATCCCACCGGCATGCCCGACCTCGATCGGATCGTCGCCGGGTTGAATGCCAGCGGCGAGCGGCTGCGCGAAGCGCATGCGCGGGAGGCAGCTTTGGCCGACAAGGTCGCCGTCGGCGCGCGGCTGGCGGCACTCGGTCGGGTCGCGGCCGGGGTGGCGCATGAGGTGCGCAATCCGATCGCGGCGATGCGGCTGCGGGTCGAAAATGCGCTGGCCGGCGATGCCAGCCGGCGCGCGCAGGCGCTCGAAGCGGTGCTGGCCCAAATTGCCCGCCTGGATGCGCTGGTGGACGCCTTGCTCACCATGACCAGCCGGCGGGTGCCGGTGCTGCAATCCGTGCAGCTTCCTGCGTGGCTGGAGGCGATCATTGCCGATCTGAACGTCGACGAGAGCGGTGCGCCAATTACCGTCGGATCGGCCGCGATGACCGTCCGGCTCGATCCCGACATGATGCGCCTGGCGCTGAATAACCTGCTGCGCAATGCACGCCAGCACACGCCGCCGACCGGAACCATCACCCTCACCGCCGTCGCAACGCAACGCACGTTGCGCCTGATGGTTGCCGATACCGGGCCCGGCGTTCCAACCGCCTTGCAGGCCACATTGTTTGAACCGTTCGTGACCGGCCGGGCCGA
>JAYTQP010000262.1:0-4283 GCA_043746675.1 Rhodospirillales bacterium
TCGGCGGTTCGTTTCGGTTATGCCTCGTTGGTCATCACCACCGTGCCGCTGGCGGCGAACATGCCGCCGACGCCGTGGCAGACGGTAACCTTGGCGCCCGTCACCTGGGCCGGGGCGGTGCCGCGCATCTGGCGGACCGATTCCTGCAAGGCAAACATGCCGTACATCCCGGTGTGGGTGTAGGACAGGCCGCCGCCGTTGGTGTTCAGCGGCAGTTTGCCGCCCGGCGCGGTGGCGCGGCTGGCGATGAAGCCGGCGGCTTCACCCGGTTTGCAGAACCCGAGATCCTCCAGGCCGTAGATCGGCAGATGCGCAAACGCATCGTAGATCATCAGATGGTCCACATCGCTGTGGCTGATGCCGGCGGCCTTCATCGCCGTTGGGCCAGCAACCTTGAAGGCCGCCGAGGAGGTGAAGTCTTTCATCTGGCTGATCATCGGGCTTTCCACCGCTTCGCCGGTGCCGAGGATATAGACTGGCTTGGTCGGGAAATCCTTGGCGCGGTCGGCCGAGGTCAGGATTAGCGCGCCGCCGCCGTCGGTCACCAGGCAGCATTGCAGGATGCGGAACGGGTAGGCGATCATGCGGCTGTTCAGCACGTCTTCGACCGTGATCGGATCGCGGAAGCGGGCGCGCGGGTTCATCGCCGCCCATTCGCGCTGCACCACCGAAACCATGGCGAGCTGCTCATGGGTCAGGCCGCGGTCCTTCATGTAGCGCAGCACGGGGATGGTGAACATGGTCGGCGGGCCGAACGGGCCGTATGGCATTTCGAACTGGCCGGCGAGGCTGGCGGGGTTCGGCGCCGGGCGGTTCAGCCCGATGCGGGAGGCGCCGCTTTCGCCGTGGGTGATCAGCACGGTGGTGCAGAGCCCGGCGGAAATGGCGGCGGCGGCATGGCGCACATGGATCATGAACGAGCATCCGCCGACGCCGGTGCCATCGACATATTTCGGCACGATGCCGAGATAATGCGCGATGTTGGTCGGCGATTCGCCGGCGCAGGCAATGCCGTCGATGTCGGAGACCTTCAGCCCGGCATCCTTGAGCGCGTTGAGCGCGCAATCGGCGTGCAACTGGATGTTGGACATGCCGGGGATCTTGCCCAGGCCGGTGGTTTCAGCCGCGCCGACGATGGCGATTTCACGAGGTTTCAGCATGGGACTAGACCTTCCGCGGACGGAACAAGGGGAGGGTGATGTTCTCGTCAAGCTCGGTCGGGGCGAGTTCCAGGGGCATGTCGAGCACAAGAGCTTCCGGGGTTTGCGCGCAGTCGATGATGTTGGTCATCATCCGTGGGCCTTCTTCCAGTTCCACCACGGCGATCGCGTAGGGCGGGGTAAAGCCGGGGGCGGGGTTGGCGTGGATGACGTAGCTGTAGAGCCGCGCTTTGCCAGACGCTTTGAACACCGAGATGTTGGTGCTGCCGGTGCCGGGCACGAAGGGACGGGGCGGGAAGTAGACTTCCCCGGTGTCGTTGCATTTTTGCAGCAGCAATTCGCCGCGCTTTAGCCCGTCCCAGAAATGCTGGGTCTCCGGCGTTGGCAGTGGTTTGGGTCGTTTCGGATCAAGCATGGTCGTTCTCCCTGTTGAAACCTGATTTGGTGTAGCGATCGCGCAACGCCTGCTTGTAGAGCTTGCCGGTTGGCAAACGCGGCATTTCGTCGATGAAGTCGATGGTTTTCGGCACCATGTAGCGGGCCACACGCTGGCGCAGGAAATCGGTTAGTTCGGCGGCGAGTTCGGCGGTTGGGGCCACGCCAGGGGCGACTTCGACAATGGCTTTGACCGCTTCGCCAAGGTCGGCATCCGGCACCCCGATGACGGCGGCATCGGCCAGCTTGGGATGGGTTACCAGCGCGTCCTCGATCGCCTGCGGATAGATGTTCACCCCGCCGGAGATGATCATGAAGGCGCGGCGATCGGTGAGAAATAGATAACCTTCGTCGTCGCGGTAGCCGACATCGCCGAGCGCGGACCAGGTTGGGTGCAGCGGATGCTGGGCGTTCCGGGTTTTCTCGGGGTCGTTGTGGTATTGGAAGGGAACCGCATCGCGCTCGAAATAGATCAGACCGGGTTCGCCGTTCGGCACTTCGCGGCCATCATCGTCGCAAATATGGATCACGCCCAACTGCGCCCGCCCGACCGAGCCGGGGTGTTCAAGCCAATCCTTGCTGCCGATCGCGGTGCGGCCATTGGCTTCGGTGCCGGCGTAATATTCTTCGATAATCGGCCCCCACCATTCGATCATCCGGCGCTTCACCTCGACAGGGCAGGGGGCGGCGGCGTGAATTGCCATGACATGGCTGGAAAGATCGTGGCTGTGACGTTCGGCCTCGCTGAGTTTCAGCATGCGAATGAACATCGTCGGCACCCACTGGCTGTGGGTCACCTTGTAGCGTTCGATGCAGGCCAGGGCTTCCAGCGGGTCGAAGCGGCTCATCATCACCACCGTGCCGCCCATGCGCTGCGTCGCCAGGCTGAAGGCCAGCGGGGCGGCATGATACATCGGCGCCGGCGACAGATAGACCATATCGGGATGGAAACCATAGGCGGCGGTGAAAGCGGCGATCGCGCCCATGCTTTCATGCACCTTGGTGTCGGCCAAGGCGCGCTTGATGCCTTTCGGCCGGCCGGTGGTGCCGGAGGAATAGAGCATCATCTCGCCGGACCATTCCTCGTCCAGCTTCGTTGCCGGGCAGGCGTCGATCGTCGCCTCGTACGGCGCCCAACCTTCCAACGTTCCGTCCATCATCAGGCGGATCGTGCAGCCCGGAATTTGCGCCGTCATCGCAGCAATGACATCGGCACGGGCGTAGGTGGTGATCAGCGCGCGGGCCGTGCAGTCGTTCACGACATAGGCGGCTTCATCGGCGGTCAGATATCGGTTGATCGCGGTGATATACAGCCCGGATCGCAGCGCCGCCCACATCACCTCGGCAAACCGCAGATGGTTTTCCATGAACAGCGCCACGTGATCGCCGCGCCGCAGCCCCTGCGCGAACAGGAACTGGGCGAGGCGATTGGAGCGTTCATCCAACGTCCGATAGGTCAGCACCTCGCCGGTGTCGGCCTTGATCAGCGCCGGTCTGTCCGGCGTGACCAAGGCGTGGCCGCCAGGATAGGGCGTGCCACGCCGGTCGATCATTGGTGGTGACGCCTGGATCAGTCCAGATCCATGCCGTTCATGCCGGCGTTGCGGCGGGCGCGCTTTTGCATGTCCATCATGCTCGGCCCGAGCTTGGAGGGGTCGGCCATCGGCTGGGCGGTCGGGCCGCGGTGCCAGCCTTCGGCGATCGCGAGCAGGTCGCCGCCGGCTTCGACGATGCGGCCGGTGAAGTCACCGGCTTCCAGGCTCGCCATCCAGATGATCGGCGGTGAAACCCGGCGGGGATGGCGGGCTTCCTTCTGTTCCTCGGTCATTTCGCGCAGGCCTTCGGTCATGCGGGTTTGCGCGACCGGGGCGACGGCGTTGACGGTGACGCCGTAGCGTTTCAGTTCACGCGCGGCGATGATGGTGAAGGCGGCGATGCCGGCCTTGGCGGCGCCGTAGTTGGTCTGCCCGGTGTTGCCGTAAATGCCTGAAACCGAGGAGGTGTTGATAATGCGGCCATGCACCGGGCCGCCGATGTCCTTGGACTTGTTGCGCCAGTAGGCGGCGGCGTGGCGCGAGGGGCCGAAGGTGCCCTTCAGATGCACCGCGATCACCGCATCCCATTCCGCTTCCATCATGTTCACCAGCACGCGGTCGCGCAGAATGCCGGCGTTGTTGATGACGATGTCGAGTGTGCCGAAGGTGTCGATGGCCTGGTCGATCATCCGCTTGGCGCCGAGGAAGTCCGCAACGTTGTCGGTGTTGACGGCGGCTTCCCCGCCCATCGCCTTGATGTCGGCGACGGTTTGTTCGGCCGGGGTGGCGTCCGAGCCGGTGCCGTCGGCGGCGCCGCCGAGGTCGTTGACGATCACCTTGGCGCCGTGCTGGGCCAGCAACAGCGCATGTTCGCGCCCGATTCCACGGCCCGCGCCGGTAACGATCGCGACGCGACCTTCACAAAGTCTGCTCATTTCCTGGGTTCCCTCAGTAGGTTCGTCATAAGTTTCGGCGTACCGTTCGGCTTGCTGGGATGCAGTTTGCCGGGCCGGGCGGAATGAGTCTACCCTCCGGCAACGTAAGCCAGCCGCGCATGCGGCAACGTAAGCCAGCCGCGCATGCGCTGGCCGGGATGGGGTGGAACAACGATGAATTTCGATTTTTCGGACGAGCTGAAGCAGTTGCGCGACCA
>JAYTQP010000263.1:0-2064 GCA_043746675.1 Rhodospirillales bacterium
TCATCGAACAAAAACCCAGCCAGCGCCTTGGTGAGTTCGGTTTTGCCGACGCCGGTGGGGCCGAGGAACAGGAAACTGCCGATCGGCCGGTTGGGGTCTTGCAGCCCGGCGCGGGCGCGGCGGACGGCATGCGCGACCGCCTTGAGCGCATCTTCCTGGCCGACCACCCGCTTGCGCAGTTCGTCTTCCATGCGGATCAGTTTGCCGCGTTCGCCTTCCAGCATCTTGTCCACCGGCACCCCGGTCCAGCGCGACACGACGGAGGCGATCTGTTCTTCCGTCACCGCTTCGTTGACCAGCTTGCCGCCGGACTGGGCGGCGGTGATCTTGGCTTCCAGATCGGGCAGCACGCCGTAGCGCAGTTCGGATACGCGGGCGAAATCGCCGCGCCGTTGGGCGGATTCTTCCTCGTTGCGGGCCTGGTCGAGCTGTTCCTTCAGCCGCTGGGTGCCGTGCAGCTGGTCCTTCTCGGCTTTCCAGGCGGCCGTCATGGCGTTGGATTTTTCTTCCAGCGCCGCCAGTTCGTGCTGCAATTTGGCCAGGCGTTCGCGGCTGGCGATGTCTTCCTCTTTTTTCAGCGCCACCTGCTCGATCTTCAACTGCATCACCCGGCGGTCGAGCTCATCGAGTTCTTCCGGCTTGCTGTCCACCTGCATGCGCAGGCGGGACGAGGCTTCGTCCATCAGGTCGATGGCTTTGTCCGGCAGGAAACGGTCGGCGATATAGCGGTTGGACAGAGTGGCGGCGGCGACCAGGGCGCCATCGGTGATGCGCACGCCGTGATGCAGCTCGTATTTGTCCTTGATGCCGCGCAGGATGGAAATCGTGTCTTCCACGCTGGGTTCGCCGACGAAAATCGGTTGAAAACGGCGGGCCAAAGCGGCGTCTTTCTCGACGTGCTTGCGGTATTCATCGAGCGTGGTCGCACCCACGCAATGCAGCGCGCCGCGGGCCAGTTCGGGCTTGATCAAGTTGGAGGCATCCATCGCCCCATCGGCTTTTCCCGCGCCGACGAGGGTGTGCATTTCATCGATGAACAGCACGATCTCGCCGGCGGCGGCTTCGATTTCGGCCAGCACCGCTTTCAGCCGTTCCTCGAACTCGCCGCGATATTTGGCGCCGGCGACCATCGCGCCGAGGTCGAGCGAAAGCAGGCGTTTGCCCTTCAGCGCTTCCGGCACGTCGCCGTTGACGATGCGGATGGCGAGGCCCTCGACGATGGCGGTTTTGCCCACGCCGGGTTCGCCGATCAGCACCGGGTTGTTCTTGGTGCGCCGGGCCAGCACCTGAATGGCACGGCGAATTTCCTCATCGCGGCCGATCACCGGATCGAGCTTGCCGTTGCGGGCGAGCTCGGTGACATCGCGGGCATATTTCTTCAACGCATCGAAGTTGGACTCGGCGGCGGTGCTGGTCACCTTGCGGCCCTTGCGGATGTCATCCACCGCTTTGGTCAAAGCCTGCGGGGTGGCGCCGGCCTGGCGCAGCGCGTTGGCGGCCGGGCCGCTACCGGCGGCGAGCGCGATCAGCAGGCGGTCCTGTGCCACGTAATCGTCGCCGGCCTTCTGCGCGCCGGCTTCGGCGGCATCCAGCAGCCGCACCAGTTCAACGGTGGGCTGCGGCGAACCGGCGCCGCTGCCTTGCACTTTCGGCAGTTTTGCTAATGCGGCTTCGGTGGCGTTGCGGGCGATGGTGGCGTCGCCGCCGGCGGCTTTGATCAGGCCGGTGGCCGCACCTTCCTCATCATCCAGCAGCGCCTTCAGCAAATGCTCCGGCGTAAGCTGCTGGTGGAAGTCGCGGATCGCGATGGTGGACGCGGCTTGCAGAAACCCGCGCGCGCGCTCGGTGAATTTCTCGATGTTCATGGTCCGCTGTCCCTTCAAAGGCGACCGCCGCGCCTGTCCCTGCAAGAGGCAACCAGCACGCTATGCGTAGCCCTCGATTTGGGGAATGATCTGCATCAAGACAAGGGGATGCGCCATGCAGATCGATCGGCTTTACCGCTACCCGGTCAAGGGCCTGACCGCCGAGGCGCTGGAAACCGTGGATGTCGAGGCCGGGCAG
>JAYTQP010000264.1:0-5057 GCA_043746675.1 Rhodospirillales bacterium
GACCAAACTCAAGCTCGCTGCCGCAAAATTCTCGATGGGTCTGTTTGTGCTGTATTTTGGCACCCGCACCACTTACCCAGACGTCGCACATCACACCATCTGGCTCGGCCAGCGCTACCGCGAACTGCTCGCTGACATCTTCGATCGCCTGATACTTGCGGAGGATTTCTCCCTCTACCTGCATCGCCCGACCGCGACCGACCCGAGCTTCGCACCGCCGGGCTGCGACAGTTTCTGTGTGCTGTGCCCGGCCCCCAACCTCCAGGCCGCCATCGACTGGTCGCATGAGGGTCCGCGACTGAAACAGCGCATAATCGACGCCCTCGGCCGCACGCTCTTGCCCGGCCTGGCCGAGACGATTACCGCCGATTTCTGCATGACGCCCGAAGATTTTCGTAACGACGACCGCAGCGAGCATGGTGCAGGCTTCTCAGTCGCCCCGATCTTCCGCCAGTCCGCCTGGTTCCGCTTCCACAACCGCGCTGAGGGCATCCGCAACCTTTAATTGACCGGCGCCGGCACCCACTTGGGCGCCGGCCTACCCGGAGTCCTCTGCTCGGCAAAAGTCGTCGATACGTTGACCCCGCGCTGCGAACCAGTGTGCCGCGCCCCACGCTGACCGCTTTGTTTCGCGATCGAGAACCTCAGTGAGGCAAGCGAGCGCGTTTCGGGTTCGTTTCTCAAAGTCGTTGGTCAGGCGGCGGCACCGGTTGAGCGATGTAAATGTTCGTTTGGTATAAGTCTTTTTATGGCGCACCGCCGCCGGCCAACGCGGCACGCATGTTTTGAGCCGTGCAGACCCCACTCCGGCGCGCGACAATGAACAAGAATTCATCAAGGCGAGCCGGCGCTCTTCCGGATTCCCAATATGATTTCTATGGCGGACTGGCCGAGGCAATGGGGACGGGGTATCAGCGGGGATGGATCAACTGCTTGCCCGCTTCCTGTCCCCAGCCAAAATTCGCGTCATGCGGGAGTTTCTATGCTTTGGTGCGGTCGGCCTAGTCGGGTTCTGCTTCGATACCGCTACCGTCTACGCCAGCAAGGCGCTGTTCGGGCTCTACGTTGCCGGCCTGTTCGGCTATATCGTCGCGGCGACGGTAACATGGTGGTTGAACCGCATCTGGACGTTTCGCGGCAATGACGTGCCAGGCAGTATCCTGCGCCAGTGGGCCAGCTTCATGTCGGCCAACGCGGTCGGCTTCCTCTGCAATCGCGGGGTTTACGCACTGCTGATCACCTTCAGCGCGCTTTGCGTGCGCTATCCGATAATCGCCGTGGCAGCCGGGGTTCCGGCCGGGATGGTGTTCAACTTCCATTTGTCCCGCCGGTTCGTATTCCGCACCCACATCCGCCCTAGCCAACCCGATAAAGGGTAACGCCGGGATGCCGCGGGCCGAGCTTCTCCCAGATCGACGGGGGAATGCGACCGACCGGCAGGATGGCGCCGAGAATCCGCTGGATCCAGGTCGGCGCCGGCGCAATCTGCGTCACCACAACCCAGCCGGGGCCGGGGCGGAAATCGCCCTCGATCCGGGGGCGATTGTACAAATCCAGTTCACCAGGCTTTGGCGGCGTATCGACCACCCGCCCGTCCAGCCCGGCCCAATGCAGCAGCAGATCGGCCCGGCGCAGGGTTTGATCGTCGGTATGGATAACGCCAGGGTTGGCCGCCGCCAGCGTTACCAACGCCCGTTCGCCGAACATGAAATTGCGGTTTTCCAGCGACAACGCGCCAAGTCCGACGAGCATTATCGCCGCCCCGAGGCCGCGTGCCAGCCGTCGCCGGCCCTGTTGTTGCAACTGCCAAAGCGCCATCCCCGCCAGCACCGAAGCGCACAGCGAGGGCAGCAGATAATAGCGCGGCACCAGCGGCAGCAAGCCCCAGAAGCCGGCGGCGATAATCGTCCAGACGCTGCCCAGCACGGCCAGACAGATCGCGGTCCGCCGCATTGGCGCTGAAAGTTTGCCATGGCGCAGCAGCCACACGGTCAGCGGAATGCCGAGCCAGGCCAGCAGCCCGAAATAATGGTTGGTCAGCAGCATCACCACCGGATCGATCGCCGGATGGATCAGCACGGTGACGCCATTATCCATTGCCCAGCGATTGATCGTGCTGTCGTGATGGTAGGCGATGCTGAGGCGATAAAGCGGATCGCCGGTTTTCACCCACAAAAACGCCAGTTCCGCCAGCACCGGCACCGCAAAGCCGAGGGCTATGACGAAATAATATTGCCTCTTCATGCCGAAACCGGCCAGGAACAGCACCCCGAAGGCCGCAACCGCGAAAGCCGCGGTTTCCCGAGAGATATAGGCCAATCCCATCAGCCCGCCGCACGCCAGCAAGCGCCACCAACCCGGCCGCGCCGACGGAGCCCCGGCAAACAGCGCGAAGGCGGCAAAGATGAAGAATACTTCGACAATATCGATATCCGCCGTGCTGCCCCATACCACCAGCAGCGGATCCACGACCACCAGCAGCAACGCCACCCCGGCGACCCCGCCGCCAACGCGCCACAGCCAAACCGCCAGCACCAGCAGAAATGCCTCGGCATAAATCAGCGTCGGCAGCATCAGCGCGACCTGAACATCGCCCAGCGCCAGCCGCGCCAGCGCGATCGGAATGACCAGCGTGTGCCGCAGACCCCAATGGTTATCCGCCACATAAGGAAAATGGGTCAACCATTTGCCAGCGTTCTCCCAGTAGAGGCTGTCATCCGAGCCGATGAAGCCAACGCCGAAATACCAGCGCAGCAATGGAAACAAGGTCAGCGCGAGCAGCGCTAGCACCACAGATCGGCTGGTAGGTGGCAACGTCTTCATCGGATTCCGATCTTATTGGCACGAAATGATGCGGCGGCATCGCCCCGGCTGATACACCGCATGTATCCCCGTGGGCCATGCTGCCACAAGGGAAACGGCTGGTGATGCCTCGACCAACGCGCGCCGACCGGCCTAAGCTTCCTGCCAGCGCATTTTTCTCAGAGAACGCCCCGAATGACCGCACCCGACCCGCTTTCGAACTCTGCCGCGCGCTGGCCCGGCCTTCGGATCGCCGTTCTGATCCCCTGCTATAACGAGGCGGTGGCGATAGCCAAGGTGGTCGCCGATTTTCGCGCGGCGTTACCGCAAGCGCGCGTCTATGTGTTCGACAATAATTCCCGTGATGACACGATGGCGGTGGCCGCCGCCGCCGGCGCGGACGTGCGGCGGGAGACGCAGCAGGGCAAGGGTAACGTGGTGCGCCGTGCCTTCGCCGATGTGGAGGCGGATGTCTATCTGCTGGTCGATGGCGACGACACCTATGATGCCAGCGTTGCCCCGGATATGGTGAACCTGCTGGTGCGTGAGCATCTCGACATGGTCAATGGCGCGCGAGTGACCGATATCGCAGCCGCCTACCGCCACGGTCATCGGTTGGGCAATCGCGTGCTGACCGGTTTGGTGCAGATCGTGTTCGGCGATCGGATTTCCGACATGCTGTCCGGCTACCGGGTGTTCAGCCGCCGCTTCGTAAAGTCGTTTCCGTCGCTCGCCTCCGGCTTCGAAACCGAAACCGAGTTCACCGTCCATGCGCTCGATCTGCGCATGCCGGTCGGCGAAATCGCCACCCGTTACAAGGATCGGCCGGAAGGCTCGGTGTCCAAACTTCGTACCTATTCCGACGGACTGCGCATTTTGCGCACGATCGTGATCCTGGTGAAGGAGGAACGCCCGTTGCAGTTTTTCAGCACGGTGGCGCTGGTGCTGGCGCTGCTCGGCCTGCTGGTCGGCATCCCGGTTATCTTTGACTACATTGCCACCGGGCTGGTGCCACGCCTACCGTCGGCGGTGTTGGCAGCAACGTTCGAATTGCTCGCCTTCCTCGCGCTGGCCAGCGGCCTGATCCTCGATTCGGTGGCGCGCGGCCGCAAGGAGGTCAAGCGCCTCGCCTACCTCGCAGTGCCGGCCATCGGCGGAGGGCAGTGAATGCAACCGCGCAAGTTTTTCGCTGCGTTATCGCTTGTGTGGCTGGTCGCCGCCGCGCCCACCACCCCCGCACCCACTACGCCAGCACCGGGCCCGGTTCGGGTGATCGGCACTGGCCTCGGCTGCATCGCCGGCGCCGTGCGGCTGCCGGATGAAGCGCCGGGGCTGCAAACCGTACGGCTGTCGAAATCAACCTTCTGGGGCCACCCGGAGGTGATCGCCAACATCCTGCTGCTCGGTCAGCGGGCGCACGCGATGGGCCTGCCCGATCTTTACATCGGCGACCTGTCCGGCCCGCGTGGTGGCCCGATCCCAGGCGGGCATGCCAGCCACCAGCGCGGGCTGGATGCCGATGTCTACCTCGATGTCGCCGGCCCACATCCGGTTTTGCCGCTGGCGCAACGCGAAGGCATCGACCCGCCGAGCCTGGTGCGGCCGGATGGGCGCGGCATCGACCCGACCCGCTGGCGGCCGGAACACGTGGCGCTGATCCGGCTGGCGACGCAGTTGCCGCTGGTGGACCGGGTGCTGGTCAACCCGGCGATCAAGCAGCAGCTTTGCCAAACCGTCACCGGCGACCGCAGTTGGCTGCATCTGGTGCGGCCCTGGTACGGCCATGCCGCCCACATGCATATCAGTTTCCGCTGCCCGGCCGGCCAGCCCGCGTGCCACAACCTGCCGCCGCCGCCGCCGGATGCGGATTGCGGCGCCAATCTGCAATGGTGGTTCACCCGGCTGGATGCCAAGCCGACGCCCGCCCCGACCAAGCCGCCTCCGAGGCCGAAACCGCCGGCGGCCTGCGCAGCCATCATGGCGGCCCCGTGAGCCGCCTTCGCGGCGATCATCGCGCGCCCGCTAGCAGGGATTTTCGTGCGGCGGCCATTGCGGTGGCTGGGGTGGCGAATTTTCTCAACCTCTATACCCCGCAATCCATCCTGCCCGACCTCGCCCATAGTTTTGCCGTGCCGGCAAGCGGGGTCGGGCTGGCGATCACCGCGCCGCTGCTGGCGGTGGCCCTGGTCGCACCGTTCGCGGGGGCGATTTCGGACCGGGTCGGGCGGCGGGTGCTGATCGTCGGCGCGCTGTTC
>JAYTQP010000265.1:0-5442 GCA_043746675.1 Rhodospirillales bacterium
CGACTTCGACCGCGGATAAAGCCTGGCTCGCCGGCTTCTACCCGGCCTTCATGCGCAACGGGCAGATCGACGGACACACTTGGGGCATACCGTTCCAGCGCTCCACCGTGGTGATGTATTACAACAAGGCAATCTTCAAAGAAATCGGGATCGATCCGGACAAGGCGCCGGCGACCTGGGAAGAAAACACCGCGATCGCCACCAAGGCGCTGAAGCTGGAGGGCGGTCGCACCACGCGGTGGGGCATCGAAATTCCAAGCAGCGGCTTCCCCTATTGGCTCTATCAAGCGATGGTGGCCGAGGCCGGCGGGGAATTGGCCAACGCCAACGGCACCAAGATTAACTTCAACGACCCAACCTGCGTTGAAGCCCTGCAATACTGGATCGATCTCGCTGCGAAGGCGAAGGCACATCCATCCGGGATCGTTGAATGGGGCGTGGCACCACGCGACTTCCTGGACGAAAAAGTTGCGATGATCTGGCATACCACCGGCAACCTGACCAACATTAAGAATAATGCGAAATTCCCCTTCGGCGTGGCCATGCTGCCGGCGCATAAGCGGCGCGGCACCCCAACCGGGGGGGGTAATTTCCATTTGTTCAAAGGTGCCAATCCGGCCCAGCAGATGGCGTGCCTCACCTTCCTGAAATGGCTGACCTCGCCCGCCAAGGCGGCGCAATGGGGCATCGAAACCGGCTATGTCGCAACCCGCCCGGACGCCTGGGCGACCCCGGAAATGATCAAATATGTCGCCGATTTCCCGGCCGCCGCGGTAGCCCGGGACCAGTTGGAATTCGCCGTGCCGGAACTTTCCACTCACGATAACCAGCGCGTTACCCAGGCGCTGGACGACGAATTGCAGGCAGCCCTTACCGGCAAGAAATCCGCCCAGCAGGCGCTGGACGATGCCCAGGCCAGCGGCACCCGCATCCTCAAGCCATTCTTGCGCTGATCAAAATAACAACCGGAGAATACCATGATCCTTCGTCGTAGCCTGCTGGCCGCCGCTGCGGCCGGCCTTGCGACACCCGCAGTCCTGCGGGCGCAAACCGTGCAAAAACTCTCCCTGTACTACCCGATCGCGGTTGGCGGACCGATCCCCGCCATCATCGACGGCTACGCCAAGGACTTCAAAGCCGAAACCGGCATCGAGGTTACGCCGGTCTACGCCGGCAACTATGGCGAGACGCTGACCAAGGCGGTTACCGCGCTCAAAGGCGGTAGCGGGCCGCAGATGGCGGTGCTGCTCGCCGCCGAAATGCATAGCCTGCAAGACCTCGACATTCTGGTCTCGCTCGATGAAATCGGCCTCGATGCAGCCGGCAAGACCTGGGTGGATGGGTTCTATCCGGCCTTCCTCGCCAACAGCCGGGTTGACGGCAAACTCTGGTCGGTGCCGTTCCAACGTTCTACGGCGGTAATGTACTACAACAAGGCCGCCTTTAGCGAAGCAGGGCTCGATCCCGAAGCCTTCCCGAAGACCTGGGCGCAACTGGAAGCGGCGGCCGCCAAGCTGACCAAGCGGGATGCGTCCGGCCGAGTGACGCGCTGGGGGGTGAAAATGGCCGGCGATACCGGCAGCGCGCAATGGACCTTTGGCGCATTGGCCAACCAGGCCAATCATGTGCTGATGAATCAGGCCGGCACCGAAACCTACTTCAACGACGCCAAAGCCATTGAGGCGATGGCCTACTGGCAGGGTCTGGCGCGCAAGTTCAAGGCCGCGCCGGACGGCGTGTCGAACTGGCCGCAACTGTCGCCGGATTTCCTCGAAGGCAACGCCGCCATCATCCAACACACCACCGGCAATCTCACCAACGTGAAGGCGAATGCCAAGTTCCCGTTCGGGGTCGCCGGGCTGCCGGGCAAGGACGGGTCGCGCACCGTTGTGGGCGGCGGCAACCTGTATTTCTTCAAGGCGGCCAGCCCGGCCGAACGCGCCGCATCGCTGAAGTTCGCCCGCTTCATCAGCGCACCCGAACGCGCGGCAGATTGGAGCATCGCGACCGGCTATATCGCTACCCGACCGGACGCTTATGACACCAGAGCCCTGAAGGACTATGTCGCCGGCTTCCCGGCAGCCGACGTCGCCCGCGGCTTCCTGCCGGTGGCGGTGGGCGAACTTTCGACCTTCGAAAACCAGCGTGTCTATGAAGCGCTGACCAATAATATCCAGGCCTGCCTGAACGGCACAAAAACGCCGGCGGTGGCGATGGCGGACACCCAGGCGGCGGCGGACCGTCTGCTCAAGCCGTATAAGAAAACTTGACCTTGCTGCGTCGGGAAACCTGGCAGGCCTGGGCGTTAATCCTACCAGCGCTTCTGCTGCTGGTGGCGTTCACGCACTGGCCTGCCGCTACGACAGCGCTGGATAGTTTCTACAGCACCCCTAAAGGCAGCCGGCCGGCGGTCTATGTCGGGTGGGACAATTATGCCGCGCTCTGGGACGATCCGGTGTTCTGGACCGCCATGCGCAATAATGCGGTCTATGCCCTTACCACCATCCCGATTTCGGTTGTGCTGGCATTGCTGATGGCGTTGGCGGTTAACACCGCGATCCCCGGCCGGCCGCTGATCCGAATGGCCTATTTCACCCCGACAATGCTGCCGATGATTGCGGTGGCAAATATCTGGCTGTTTTTCTTCACGCCGGATTACGGGCTGTTCGACCGGATCCTAGGCGTCTTCGGCGGCGGGCGGCATAACTGGCTGGGCGATGCCGCGACTGCGCTACCGTCAATGATTGCCGTCGCGGTCTGGAAAGAAGCCGGCTTTTTCATGATCTTTTATCTGGCGGCGTTACAGGCGATGCCACCCGATTTGCAGGAAGCATCAAAACTGGAAGGCGCGTCGCGGCTGTATTTTTTCCGCCGCGTAACCTTGCCGTTGCTAATGCCAACCACCTTGTTCGTGCTGGTAAACGCGGTGATCAACGCCTTCCGGCTGGTCGATCACGTCGTCGTTATGACCCGTGGCGGGCCGGACAATGCGACTATTCTGCTGCTTTACTACATCTACCAGATGGGGTTCCGCTTCTGGGATACCGCGATGGCGGCAACGCTGACGGTGGTATTGCTGGGCATGCTGGCGCTGCTAGCCGGGCTGCAATTCGGCGTTCTCGGCAAGCGGGTGCATTACCGATGAAGCTGACCACCCGCGCGCTCGAAATACTCGGTGCCTGGCTGTTGGCGTTCATCTGGGTGCTGCCGCTGCTCTACGCGCTTTGGACCGCATTTCACGCCCCAGCCTACGCCACCCATTTCGACATATTCGCGCCGTTGACTCTGCAGAATTTTGCCAACGCCTGGTCCGCCGCCCCGTTCGCGCGCTACTTCCTGAACACTACCATCCTGGTCAGCCTGATCCTGGTGGCGCAGTTCGCGCTCTGCACCCCGGCCGCGTTCGCGTTCGCGCGGATGAATTTTCCCGGCCGCAACGTGGTTTTCGGCATCGTGCTGCTGCAACTGATGATCATGCCGGATGTGCTGCTGGTGGGGAATTATCGCACCATGGCGCAGCTCGGTCTGGTCGATTCGATCTTGGCGATCGCCCTGCCCTATCTCGGCTCGGCCTTCGGCATCTTTCTGTTGCGACAGATTTTCCGCAGCGTGCCGCAGGAACTGGATGACGCGGCGCGGCTGGAAGGAAGTTCGCTGCTCGGCCGGCTGTGGCGGGTCTACGTGCCGCTGGCCCGGCCGACCTACATCGCCTACGGGCTGGTGTCGATCAGCTACCACTGGAATAACTTCCTGTGGCCGCTGGTGATTACCAATTCGGTCAACACCCGGCCGCTGACGGTCGGGCTGGCGGTGTTTGCCTCCACCGACCAAGGCATCGACTGGTCGATCATCACCGCCTCGACCCTGATGACATCGGCCCCATTGCTGGTTGCATTCTTGCTGTTTCAGCGGCAATTCGTACAAAGTTTCATGCGTGCAGGAATTCGATGACCGCTCTCGATCGACGTTTGGAAACCGCCCTGCGTATCGCCGCCGCAGCCGGCCAGTTGGCGTTGACCCGCCAACCCGTCCCCGGCGCCGCGATGGCCAGCCTGAAAGGCCATCAGGATTGGCTCACCGAAGCGGACGTCGCGGTCGAAGCATTCATCGACCAGGCACTGGCCGAAGCTTTCCCCGAAGACGGCTTTCAGGGCGAGGAAACCGGGCGCGGGCGAAACGGGACCTTGCGCTGGGTGGTAGACCCGATCGACGGTACCTCCAACTTCGCCCGCGGCGCGCCGCGCTTCTGCGTCTCACTGGGATTGATCGAGGACCGCACGCCATTGCTCGGGGTGATCGTGGCGCCCGCGCTCGGCGAAACCTTCGCCGCCATGCAGGGCTGCGGGGCAACCCTTAACGGCAAACCGATCCACGCCGCCGCAACCACCGACCTTGCCCGTGGCATGGTGGAATGTGGCTGGTCGGCGCGCCGGCCGAATGAAACCTATTTCGCCCTCACGCGTGCGGTGATGGACCAGGGCCCGATGCTGCGCGCCGGAGGTTCCGGGGCGCTCGGTCTGGCCGATGTCGCGGCCGGACGGATCGACGCTTATATTGAGCTGCATATCAATCTCTGGGATGTCGCCGCCGCCTTGGCGATCCTGGCCGAGGCGGGCGCCGAGGTTTCGCCGTTTCTGCACGGCAACGGATTGACCGAAGGCAAAGCGATTCTGGCCGCCGCCCCAGGGATCGCCGCCGCGCTGCGCGCCGCGGTGGCCGGGCCGATGGGTGCCTGATCGCCTGAAATGCGCGCTTTGCGCATTGCGCGGGGCTCCGCTACATTGATAGGCCGATTCGGGCGCACCCGCCTGGCCAAAAATCGACGGTGAAGGGGTTCGAGACGATGAAGTTCAAAGCCGACCGCGCGACGCTGCTGCGTGCACTGGGGCATGTGCAAAGCGTTGTCGAGAGGCGCAACACCATCCCCATCCTTGCCAATGTGATGATTGCGGTACGCGATGGCAGCCTGACCCTGACCGCCACCGACATGGAAATCGCCGTTGTCGAGGAAGTGGCCGCCAGCAGCACGCGCAACGGCGCCTGCACCGCGCCCGCGGCAACGCTTTATGAAATCGTCCGCAAACTGCCGGAAACCGCCGAAGTCGAACTCGACTGCCCCGGCGGCGACGCCCAACTGGCCTTGCGTGCCGGGCGCTACGCCACCAGCCTGGTCGTGCTGCCGATCGACGATTTCCCGTCCATGACCGCCGGCACCCTGCCGCATAAATTCAACCTGCCAGCGAAAACCTTGCGCGGTCTGATCGATCGCACCCGCTTCGCCATCAGCACCGAAGAAACCCGCTATTACCTCAACGGCATCTATCTGCACGTTACCGAAACCGACGCCGGCAAAATGCTGCGCGCCGTCGCAACCGACGGGCATCGCCTGGCCCGAGTGGAAGAAGACCTGCCGGACGGCGCCGCCAGCATGCCCGGGGTGAT
>JAYTQP010000266.1:0-4207 GCA_043746675.1 Rhodospirillales bacterium
ATCCGGAAGCCGCGCGGCCGCATCCACCACCATCATCAGATCATCGAAATCCGGGCCAGGGAAACGATCATGCAAGGCATTGGCGAACGCCTCGCCATAGCCGGTGGAGCCGGTCGGATTGCTGAACAAAACTGCGTAGCCCGCCGCGGCCAGCGCCTGCACCTTGATCGAAAAACGCTCCCCGAACTGCGCGTAAGGCCCACCATGGATCAGCAGCACCAACGGGTGCGGCCCCTCGCCGCGTGGTTTCACCAGCCAGGACTGCACCTGGCGCCCCTCCATGCCCTCGGTCCAGAACATTTCGCCTGGCAGGAAGCCGCCGACCTGCTGTGCCAGGCCGGCATTCAGCGCGGTCAGGGTTTGAATGGTACCATCCGCGTCGATCACCGCCACTTCTGATGGCACATCGATGGCGGCGCGCACGTAGCCGATGCTGCCATCGGTGGCCACCGAAAATCCGCCGCCGGAATAAGGCATCTCGATTGAGCCGGGCCCGACATCTTCCGCGAGAATCGTGCGGCTGCCGTCCAGCGCAATGCGTGCTAGCACGCGGCGACCCGGCATGTCGTAGGTGGCAAGCACCGCCGAGCTGTCGGCGGCCCAGCCGATCTCGTCGATGCTGTAATCGAGCTCCTCGGTCAGCGGAAGCGCCGGCCCGCCTTGGTAAAACGTGAAATAGAGCTTGCGAAGCTGGTGGCTAAGGCCACGTTCGTCCACGGCGGTATAGGCCAGAAACAACCCGTCCGGGGACGCTGCCGGGCGCGCGGTTGCGCCGTCATGCTCGGTAATCCGGCGTACCTCGCCGTCTTCAAGCTTGATGCCGTAAATATCGATATTGCTGAAGTCGCGGTCCCAATCCTTCGCCTGGCTGCCGGTGAGGAAAACCTCGGTGCCATCAATTGAAAACCCCAGGCTGCCAGCGGCAAAATGCGGCTGGCCATGCCACCAGATGCCGTTGGTAAGCTGTACCGGAGCGCTGGATCCGTCGCTGGCCGCAAGAAAAACCTGAAAACTGCCTTCAGGCAGATCGCCAATGCCGTCCTGCCGATAAATCAACCGTTCGGTCAGCGTGATCGATGGCGCCCAGGTCGCACCTTCCGGCGGCGTTGCCAGCCCAAGCCAGTCCGGCAGGGCGATATCGATCCGCTGTGTATACGCAACCAAACTGCCATCGGGCGACCAGGCCAACTCCCGCAACGGCGCCTCACCCTCGACAATGATCTCGTTCGTGCCGGTCACGACATCATAGACCACCACCGCATGCCGCCCATTGCCGTGGCGCAGAAACGCCAGCCGCTGGCTGTCCGGCGACCAGCGTGCATGCGCGGCACCATCGCTGTCAGGGATTTCCTCCCAGTTCTCCCGGTCCTGGCTCAGCATCAGCGTGGTGCGGCGGCGGTCGGTTTCGATCACCCGCGTCGTGAGGGCGTGAACGATCGCGCTGCCGTCTGGCGCGATCCGCACTTCGGAGGCGTTGCGAAAGCCGAAATTATCTTCTGGGGTCAGCCGGCGCGGCATCGAACCATCCTTGTTGCATCTACCCAGATCACCGCACACACCAAACCAGCCGGCAAGGCGACGCAGCAAATGGATGAAAAGTTTTTGCTTCTTTTTTCAAAATGAAGCACTTCAGCTTAAGCGGTTCTTTTTTAAAAAAAAGAACCAAAAAACTTTTTTCCACACTTACTTGCTCAATGTGGCTTCCATGGCCGCGCGCATGAGGAATTTTTGCATTTTGCCTGTGACGGTCATCGGAAATTCATCGACGAACTTCACGTAGCGGGGAATTTTATAATGCGCGATCTGCCCACGGCAGAACGCGCGCACGGCTTCCTCGGTCAGGTCGGCACCGTCGCGCAGTTTCACCCAGGCGGCCAGTTCCTCGCCGAATTTGGCGTCGGCGACGCCGAACACCTGCACTTCGGCGATCTGCGGGTGGCGGTAGAGATATTCTTCCACCTCGCGCGGATAAATGTTTTCGCCGCCGCGGATCACCAGATCCTTGATCCGCCCGACGATGGCGCCGTAGCCCTGCGCGTCAATGGTGGCGAGGTCGCCGGTGTGCATCCAGCCTGCTTCGTCGATCGCCTGATCGGTGCGTTCGCGTTCGCCCCAATAGCCCAGCATCACCGAATAGCCGCGGGTGCACAACTCGCCGGACACGCCGGCAGGCACGATGCGGCCATCGCCATCGACAATTTTCGATTCGAGATGCGGATGAATGCGTCCGACCGTGGAAACCCGCCGCGCGACCGGATCGTCCAACGTGGTCTGAAAGCTGACCGGGCTGGTTTCGGTCATGCCGTAGGCGATGGTGATGTCGGTCAGGTGCATCAGTTCCATCGCCCGCCGCATCACCTCGATCGGGCAGGGGGCGCCAGCCATGATGCCGGTGCGCAACGATGACAGGTCGAAGCCGGCGAAGTCGGGATGGTCGAGTTCGGCGATGAACATGGTGGGCACGCCGTAGAGCGCGGTGCATTTTTCTTCCGCCACTGCCTGCAAGGTTGCCAGCGGATCGAAACTTTCGCCCGGATAGACCATCGCCGCGCCATGGGTGAGGCAGCCCAGATTGCCCATCACCATGCCGAAACAATGATAGAGCGGAACCGGAATGCAGAGCCGGTCCTGTTCGGTCAGTTGCATCGTTTCGGCGGTGAAGAAGCCGTTATTGAGGATGTTATGGTGGGTGAGGGTGGCACCCTTCGGCGCGCCGGTGGTGCCCGAGGTGAACTGGATGTTGATGGGATCGTCGAATTGCAGTTTTTCGGCCAGATCGGCCAGAGCGGCGCAATGCTGGGCGTTGCCGAGGCCACCGATTTCGGCAAATCGATAGGCGCCGGCGAGCGAGGCGCCGCCGATCTGGATCACGATTTCCAGGCTCGGCAGCCGGGCAGCGCGCAACGCCCCGGGCGCGCAATTGGCGAGTTCCGGCGCCAGGGTCAGCAACATGCCGGCATAGTCAGAAGTTTTGAACGCGGTGGCGGTGACCAGCGCGCGGCAGCCGACTTTGTTGAGGGCATATTCGAGTTCGGACAGCCGATAGGCCGGGTTGATGTTGACCAGCACCAGCCCGGCCTTGGCGGTGGCGAACTGGGTTACCGCCCATTCCCAACGGTTCAGCGACCAGATGCCGATGCGTTCGCCCGGTTGCAGCCCGAGCGCCACCAGCCCGGCGGCGAAACTATCCACCTCAGCGGCGAGTTCCCGCCAGCTCCAGCGGAGGCCCTGGCCACGGTCGATCAGCGCCGGCCGATCCGGCCAGCGCGCCACCGTGCGATCGAAATGCTGGCCGATGGTGTCGCCCAGCAGCGGCGCGGTGCTGGCGCCGCTGGTATAGCTCGTCGCGGTTTGCATAGGCTTCTCCATCCGGAGCGATCGCGTTACGCTTTGGCGTATTTGCCGCTGAGTTGCGGGGCGGTGTCCGGGGTTTGCCCGGCGCCGGTGCGTTCCAGCCGCGTCTGTTTGTTCCAGGTCCGGCCGAGCGCGTCGGCAACCCCGATCGCCAGCCGGCCGAGCCCTTCGACTTCCAGCGCCACCTGATCACCATGTTGAAACGCGCCAAGGCCGCGATGATTGGTGCCGGTGGCGAGGATGTCGCCGGCTTCCAGCGTGTGGATGGAACTCACCCATTCGATGCAGCGCGGGATTTTGTGCGCCATGTCGCTGGTGTTGAAGCCCTGCTTCAGCACACCGTTAACCCACAACTGCACTTTCAGGTTCTGCGGGTCGGCGATTTCGTCCGCCGTGGTGATCCAGGGGCCCATCGGGGCAAACGTGTCGCGCGACTTCATTGCGAAGAAGCCAGCCGAGGTCAGGCCGCGCGCCGAGCCGTCGATGAAGTTCAGATAGCCGAACACATGGCCCATCGCATCGGCCTGGGAGACGTCGGAGGTGCGCTTGCCGATTACCAAAGCGAGTTCGGCCTCGCCCTCAAACACCGTTGCCGGCACATCGGGCAGCACCATGGTGCCGCCTGGCGCCAGCACCGCGGTTGGGGCCTTGTGAAAGGCGTTGATGATGGCGGGTTCGGTGCGGGTGCCGTCTTCCATGTAGTTGACCGCCATGCAGACGATGTTGCCGGGCTTGGGCAGCGGCGCGCGCAAGGTAACGCTGCCGAGCGGGACGCCGGCGGCTTTGGCGGCGGCTTGCAGTTTGCCGCGGCTGCTGCCCCAACTGGCGATCACGCCATTGATCAGATCATGCG
>JAYTQP010000267.1:0-5733 GCA_043746675.1 Rhodospirillales bacterium
GCTTTGACTGTTCCGCATCGTCGGCGCCGATGATCGGGCCGAAATAGGTGTTCCAGCCCAAATGCGCGACTGCGCGGCGGAGCGGCGCGCCGGATTTGTTGGAAACGATGCCTTGCGGCAGATGAGCGCCGTTCGTGGGAGGACACGTTCTTGCAATGCGGGCCGGGTCTGGTAGCACGCCTTGTTCGTTCGGAGCCAAGCCATGACCGCCTCAATGATCGACTCCCAGGTTTTCCGTCATATTTTCAGCACCGAGGCGATGCGGAAGGTGTTTTCCGACCAAGCGCGGGTGCAATATTATCTGGATATCGAGGCCGCGTTGGCGCGCGTGCAGGGCCGGATGGGGATCATCCCCGCCGAGGCCGCCGAGGAAATCGTTCGCCACTGCCATGCCGAACAGTTCGACATGGAAAAGCTGAAAGCCGCCACCGAGCGGATCGGCTACCCGGTACTGCCGGTGGTGCAGCAACTGGTGGGGCTATGCCGCGACGGGCTGGGCGAATGGTGCCATTGGGGCGCGACCACGCAGGACATTACCGACACCGCGACGGTGATGCAGATCCGCGCCGCGCTCGATCTGGTGGAAGCCGATCTGCGGGCAATCGCGGCGGCACTGGCCGGGCTGGCGAAAAAATACCGCGATACCCCGATGGCCGGGCGCAGCAACTTGCAGCAGGCCACCCCGATCACTTTTGGCTATAAATGCGCGGTCCTGCTGGCGGGATTTCAACGCCATCTGGAACGCTTGAAGGAATTGCGGCCGCGCGTGCTGGTGGGCGAATTTTCCGGCGCCACCGGCACTCTGGCCTCGCTCGGCAGCCAGGGATTGCAGGTGCAGGAGGCGCTGATGCTGGAGCTTGGCCTCGGCCAGCCCGAGATCGCCTGGCACACGATGCGCGACCGCATCGCCGAGGCCGGCTGCTTTCTTGGCCTGGTCAGCGGCACGCTGGGCAAGATCAGCATGGATGTGAAGCTGATGATGCAAACCGAGGTGGAGGAAGTCTACGAGCCGTTCCACGAAGGGCGCGGATCGTCCAGCACCATGCCGCAGAAGCGCAACCCGATTGCGTCCAACTACATCCATGCCTGCATTTCGATGGTGCGCCAGCATGTCGCCGCCCTGCTCGATGCGATGGTGGAAGACCATGAACGTTCCACCGGGCCGTGGGAAATCGAATGGATCGCGGTGCCGGAGATTTTCTGCCTGACCGCCGGCGCGCTCTCGCATGCGCGCAACGTGGTGGAAGGCTTGCAGGTCGATCCAGTGCGGATGCGCGCCAACCTCGATCTGACCAAGGGGCTAACGCAATCCGAGGCTGTTATGATGGGGCTTGGGCCGGCACTTGGCCGGCAACTGGCGCATGATCTGGTCTATGACATCTGCCGCGCTGTGATCGCCGGCAAAGGCACGTTTCTGGACCTGCTGGCCGACCATCCGCAGATTGCGCCGCATCTCACGCGCGCCCAACTGGCCGGCTTCCTCGACCCCGCCAATTATGTCGGGCTGAGCGGCGAAATGGTGGACCGCGTGCTGGCGCGGCAGGGGCTGGCGTGAGCGTGGATATCGACCATCTGCGCGGTTGGATCGGACGCGACGAAACCCTGCATGATCGCGCCACATTGTTTCCGGTGGCAGCGCTTTCCGCCACCCTGGACCGCGACGATCCGGCGCCCGCGGAAGGTGACCCGCTGCCGCCGATGTGGCACTGGCTGTATTTTTTGCCGACCGCGCGGCAGTCCGCCCTTGGCCCCGATGGCCACCCAGCGCGCGGCGGTTTTCTGCCGCCGGTGGCATTGCCACGGCGCATGTGGGCCGGCGGACGGCTGGAATTTCTCCAACCGATCCATCTCGGCGAGACGATCTCCCGCATCTCGGTAATCAAGGACGTGACGTTGAAAACCGGCCGCAGTGGCGCGATGGTTTTCGTGCTGGTGCGCCACGAAATCTATGGCGAGAACGGGCTGGCGCTGACCGAGGAGCACGACATCGTCTATCGCGATGCGCCGGCCGAGAACGAGGCGGCGCCGGCGCCGCGGGCGGCACCGGCCGCGTTCCTGTGGGAACGCTCGATCGTGCCGGACGACGTGCTGTTGTTTCGCTATTCCGCGCTGACCTTCAACGGCCACCGCATTCATTTCGACCGTCGTTACGTGACCGGCGTGGAATTCTACCCCGGGCTGATCGTGCATGGGCCGCTGATCGCCACCCTGCTCGTCGATCTGGTGCGGCGGAACACCAACGCCGCCGTCAAAGCCTTCAAGTTTCGCGCGGTAAAACCGTTGTTCGACCTCGATGCATTTGCCGTGCGCGGCATGCCCGGCGATGACGGCACCGTTGCGCTGTGGGCGCAGGATAGGACGGGCTGGCTGAACATGGAGGCAGAGGCGCGCCTGGGGTAAATATCCGCCGAAATCGAAGCTGCCGGACCGGCGGTCTAATCCGAGGTTTCGCCGACAAGCTGGCGGGTTGGTTTGACCATCGAATGGCCCGGTCGCAGGCCGCGCGGGGTGAGGAAGGTGAGCGCGAAGGCCAGCGCGCCAAGGCCAGCGCCAACCCAGAATACCAGATACAACCCAGCGTTGACGGTGCCGGCGAGGGTCGCCAGCGCGCCTGGCGCCAGGGCGGCACGGGCGCTGTGGTCCATCAGGATCTGCACCGGGTCGCCGGCGCCGCTGTCGCCGATGCGCAAATTCAGCACCGCGCCGAGCAGCGCGGTGCCCAGCGCGGAACCGACCATACGGGCGAAAACGGTCGATGCGGTGGCAATCCCGCGCATATGCGCAACCGCGACGCTTTGCACCGCAACCATGTAGGTTGAGTTGCACAGGCCCAGGCCAGCGCCGATGGTGGCGGTGGCGACGTCGATCCCGATCAGCGAGCCGGCTTGCAGCACCAGCGGCAACATTCCGCAGCCCAACAGCAGCAAGACGCCGCCCAGCACGATGTTGAACCGATACGACGTGCGCAGCATCAGCCGCCCGCCGAGCGTGCTGGCGATCGGCCAGCTGACCGACATCAGCGCCAGCGCAACGCCGCCGATCAGCACCGGCATGCCCAGCACGCCCTGGATATAAACCGGCAGAAAGGCGGTGCAGCCCATCATCGCCGCCCCCAGCGCGCCGCTACCCAGGGTGCCGGCCAGGATCATCGGGTTGCGCCATAAATCGAGCGGCAGCATCGGCTCCGGCGCGACGCGTTCCTGCGCCACCAGGGCAACGAAGGCGGCCGCGGACAGCACGAGCAGCGGAACTGTCCACCAGCCCAACGCGCGCACTTGCAGCAACGCCATCATCAAGGTGCCGACCGCCAGCACGATTAGCGCGGCGCCGGCAAAATCGATCCGGGATCGCCGGGGCTGAACGGTTTCCTTGAAGAAGGCGGCGAGTGCCGCGATGGTCAGCAGGCCGATCGGCAGATTGAGCCAGAAAATCACCGACCAGCTTAATTGCGTGACGATGAAGGCGCCGAGCAGCGGGCCGAGCACGGCGGCGAAGCCCCAGACGCTGGACAGCCAGCCCTGGATCTTGGCACGCTCGGTCGGGGCATAGATGTCCCCGATGATGGTGGAGGCGATCGGCAGGATGGCGCCCGCACCCAGCCCTTGCAAAGCGCGAAAGCAGATCAGCGCGAACATACTGGAGGCCAAGCCGCACAGCGTCGAGCCGATCAGGAATACCGCAATGCCGAAAAACAGCACCGCCTTGCGGCCGAACAAATCGGCCAATCTGCCATAGATCGGGATGGTGACGGACTGCGCCAGCAGATAGGCGCCGAACACCCAGCCGAACAGCGAGAAGCCGCCAAGGTCGGCGACGATGGTGGGGATCGCGGTGGAGACGATGGTGGCCTCGATGGCGGCCATGAACATGGCGAGCATGCAGGCGGCGAGGATCAGCGGGCGGTTTTGCATGGGTTTGCTTCGGCGGCCCCTCGTTGGCTTTGCATCCACTTGTACTTACTTCAGCGCGCCGGCAACCGTTTCATGCAGCCAGGCGGCGAACTGGGCGACCTCTGGCCGTTGGGAAACACCCTTTGGAGTGACGACGTAAAAGCCGGCTTCGGCGGGCATGACGAAGGCAAAAGGTTTCACCAGACGGCCGGCGGCGAGGTCGGCTTCAACATAAGCGGTGCGCCCGAGGGCAACGCCGAGCCCGTCGATGGCGGCAGCGATTACCATAAAATTGAGCTCGAAAGCCAGGCCCGGCCGCGCCGCGAGGCGGGCGGGCACGCCCGCGGCGGTGAACCAATGCTGCCATTCATCGGGATAAAGCGACAAATGCAACAGCGTGTGCCCGGCGAGATCCTCCGGCCGGGCGAGCGGAACCGGCCCCGATAGCAGGGCTGGGCTGCAAACCGGGAAGATGTCCTCCGCCATCAGCCAATGGGCGTCCACGCCAGGCCAGACGCCGCGACCGTAGCGAATGCCGAGGTCGATCCCTTCAGCCGCAAGATCGACAACGGATGTAGTGGTAGACAGGCGGATGTCGATATCCGGGTAGCGGGCGCGAAAATCGCCGAGGCGGGGAAACAGCCACTTCGCCGCCAGCGAGGTGGTGGTGCTGACGATGACGGCGCCGGGCGCGCGCGGTCCGAGCAACTTTGCAGTCGCCAGGCGCAAATCCTCGAACGCGGCGCGTACGGCGGGCAGATAGGCTTCGCCGTCGGCGGTCAATTCCACCGCCCGAATGCGGCGCAGAAACAGCTTTACCCCGAGCTGATCTTCCAGCTTGCGGATCAGATGGCTGATCGCGGTCTGGGTGACGAACAATTCCTCGGCCGCGCGGGTGAAGCTGAGATGCCGCGCCGCGGCTTCAAACGCGCGCAATCCGTTCAACGGGGGCAGCGACTGATTCATAATCACTCATATGGGTGAGAGAAATTCATGCGTAAGGGTGAGAAATTAGAATTTGTGCATCGCAGCAAAAACCCCAATCTGCAATCTGTCAACCAAAGAGCGCGATCGCGGGCGGCGACGTCGCCAGCGTGAATTGCACCCACGGTGACACCCGAAAGATGGAGTGCCCAGATGGCCCATAGTGCATCGCTGCCGCATTTTCACTTTACCGCCCCCAGCTTTTCGCAACGGCTTGGAGACATGCTGCGGACGTGGCAGACCCGCGCGATGGAGCGCGGCGAACTGGCCCGCTTCAGCGAACGCGACCTGAAGGATATCGGCATGACCGCAACCGAACGAAGCTTCCAGTTGGCCAAGCCGATCTGGCGCGAATGACCACCGACAGCCGGCTCGTCCGCTGGCGCCGGCCAAGCCCCGACCTGCGGGCGATGGCGGCTGTCAGCGGACTGGAATTTCTGCGGCGATTGCTGGCGGAACCGGATGCCGCACCGCCGATCTTCGCCCTGATGGACATTCGCGCCCTGCGGTTCGAGGTCGGGGTGGCGGCGTTCGAGGCCACCCCGGGCGAATGCCACTACAACCCGCTCGGCAGCGTGCATGGCGGCTGGGCATCGACCGTGCTCGATTCCGCCCTGGGGTGCGCAGTGCAAAGCGCCCTGCCCGCCGGGTCCGGCTACACAACGTTGGAATTAAAGGTAAATCTGGTGCGGGCGATTACCGCCGGCACCGGAACCATGCTGTGCGAAGGCCGCACCATCCATGTCGGCGGCCGAACCGCAACTGCGGAAGCCAAGCTGCTCGGGCCGGACGGCAAGCTCTACGCCCACGGCAGCACCACCTGTCTGATCTTTTCTTTGACGACGGGCTGAACGAACCT
>JAYTQP010000268.1:0-1606 GCA_043746675.1 Rhodospirillales bacterium
CGGCGCGCCGCTGGCGATTTTCGAGTCCGGCGCGATCATGATGTACCTCGCTGAGAAAGTGGGCCGCTTTTACCCGCAGGATTTGCGCGGCAAGCACACCGTGCAGGAATGGCTGATCTGGCAGATGGCCAACCAAGGCCCCAAGTCCGGCGAGTGCGGCCATTTCCGGCGGCTGGACGCGTCGAAGGGCGACCAGACCTATGGCATCACCCGCTTCACCGATGAAGTGAACCGCATGTACGGGGTGCTGAACAACCGCCTTTACAAAAACCGGTATCTGGCCGGCGACCAGTACACCATCGCCGACATGATATCCTACCCGTGGACGATCAACTGGAAGATGCAAGGTCAGAACATCGAGGAATTCCCCTACTTCAAGCGCTGGCAGGACGAACTCGCCGCCCGCCCTGGCGTGCAGCGCGGCATGGCCGTGGGCGCGGATTTCGCGGAAGACCAATCGAAATTGTCTCAGGAAGAAAAAGACCGCCGCGCCAAGATGCTCTACAACCAGCGGGCGCGGCCCGTTGCCGTCGACGCTTGATAACCGAGGACGCCCCCATGGCCGAAGTAGAATGCTTTTTCGATTGTTCCAGCCCCTGGACCTATTTCGCGGTCCATAGCCTGCTGGAACTCCGCAAGGAAATTGGCGCGACGATTTCCTTCCGCCCGCATCTGGTCGGCGGCGTGTTCAACGCGGTGAACCCGAGCGTGCATAATGCGCGGGAAAAGCCGGTGGTGCCAAAGCAGGCATATAACAAAAAGGACCAGCAGGACTGGGCACGCTTCCTCGGCATCGCCATGCATTACCGTCCCACCGTGTTCCCGGTGAACAGCGTCAAAATCATGCGCGGCTGCTGCTGGCTGGAGGGCACCGAGCAGCTCGAACCCCTGATGATGGCGGCATTCAACGCCTATTGGGGCGACGATTTGGACATGTCCAAGGACGACGTGCTGACTGAGATATGCAAACGCGCCGGGGTCGATCCCGCGGCCTTCTTCGCAGGCATCAACGAGCAGCCGAACAAGGACCGGTTGCGTGCCAACACCGATGAGCTGATCGCGCGCGGCGGGTTCGGCTCCCCCACCATCTTCGTGGGCGGGGACGACATGTATTTCGGCAACGACCGTATGCCGTTGATCCGCGACTCGGTGTTGCGTCACCGCAAATGATTCTTTCCGACATTGACGCGCGCGGCGTTGCTCGGGTCACGGTGAACAATGCCGAACAACGCAACGCTTTAGGCAACGCGGGGAAGCGGGAATTGGCGGAGGCATTGGAACATGTCTCCACCGATCCGCGTTTACGGGTGGTCGTGCTGACAGGCGCGGGCGACCGGTCGTTCATCGGCGGCGCCAACGTTACCGAGATGGCAACGTTCACGCACGGCCACGCCAGCGAAGGCCCCAGCCTGACCCATCGCGTGTGCGAGGCCATTCGCCGCACGCCGGTCCCGGTGATCGCCCGCATCAACGGCTACTGTTTCGGTGCCGGGCTGGAAATCGCCGCCGCCTGCGACATGCGTGCCGCCGCCGACACCGCTCGTTTTGGCATGCCGGAGGTGTTGTTCGGCCTCCCCTCCGGCATGGAAGCGTGCCTGCTGCCGCA